>JBIKQC010000155.1:0-8853 GCA_044349855.1 Saprospira sp. | reverse complement strand
GGCTTTGTTCCTAACTATCGATTCGATCAAGCAAAATGTGTTGTAGGTCTTGAATGTGATTTCCTCGGTACTTGGGTTTCGCCTGTTGAGTATGCTGCTGATTATATCAAAAATCGCAAACTCAACGACGAGCAGATTGCAAATGCTACTAAGGAAATGTCTGTACATATCCAATTCGAAGGCCATATGTCTTTGACAGGATCTAACGCAGACCACAGAGTTTTGCTTAAACCATCAGAGCAAGCAGCAGCAGTTAAGATGTTGTTCAGTGAAGTTGCTTCCCTTACAGGTAATAATGCTGGTGGATCGTCTTCACCTAAATTCTCTTGGGCAAAAGCAAATGCAGCTATCAAAAATGCAGCCAAGAAATTGGTTGAAAATAAAGGCAAAGCACTTGTTGTTTGTGGTATTAATGATATAAATATCCAAAAAGTAGTTAACGGTATCAATGAAATGTTGGGCGCTTATGGCAGCACAATTCTTTGGACAGGTTATTCAAAACAACGTAACGACAGCGATAAAGCAATTCAGGAACTTACTTCCGAGTTGGGCAGCATTGATGCGCTTTTCGTTATGGGTGCAAATCCAGCTTTCGATCTTCCCGGTCTTGCAGCTAACTTTGCCAAAGGTCTTACAGCAATGAGCAAAGCAGGTAAAGTAACTTCTTCTTTCAATGCCTCAATTGACGAAACAGCTGCTCTTTGTACTTACGTTACTCCTGACCACAATTATTTGGAGTCTTGGGGTGATGTAAATCCTAAGGAAGGTCAGTATTATTTGATTCAACCTACTATTCGTCCGCTGTTCAAAACCCGTGCTGCCGGTCAGTCTTTCATGACTTGGGCTGCTGTAAGTCTTACAGGTGATCAGCCATATTATGAATATCTTAAAGCCAGCTGGAAGAAAAATCTCTTCCCTGCTCAGAGCAAATTTTTAACTCCCCAGTCTTTCTGGGAAAATGTTCTGCATGACGGCAAACTCGACATCGAGACTTCTGCTGAACCAAAATCTTTTGCTTTCCCTGTATTCGCAGCTGTTGAAGTAGTTGAAGAAACTATCGGAGACAAGAAAGATGCTAAAAAGGAAGAGAAAAAGGATATCAATAAAGAGGAGAAAAAGCCTGAGACCAAGAAAACAGAAAAAGTAGCTCCTATAGTTGGAGAGGAAACTAAAATCGAAGGTGGCGTACTTGCTATTGCACAAGCTGCTTTGGGAAGTCTTGCTGAGGGTTCAATTGCAACTTGGGAAGTTGTATTCTACGAAACTGTCAACATGGGTTCCGGCCAATATGCCAACAATCCTTGGATGCAGGAAATGTCAGATCCTATCATGCGTACGACCTGGGATAACTTTATCTCAATTCCTATCGAATGGGATGGCGACAACAATTTCAAAACTCCATTTGGCAATCTGATCGATGGTGATATCGTAGAAGTAAAAATCAATGATAAAGTTTACAAACTGCCGGTTATTCGTCAGTTCGGTCAACATAAAAAAGTTATTTCAATCGGTTTGGGTTACGGACGCAGCATTGCAGGCTTAGCCGGCAGTTTTGTAGGTACTGACCTTTTCCCTGAAGTAAAGGAATTCAAATACTATTCTACTAAAGTTGGTGATGTTAAAAAAGTAGGCCGCGATTCACAATTCGCAGCTGTTCAGATTCACCATACTTATGGTTTGAAAAATAAAACTAAGGCAGGTAATGAAATTAATGTTGATGAGCAGGTTCTCGGTCACAGAGGTTTCCAGGGTTCATTGACAGGCCGTTCTGTTTTCTTCCAATCAACAGCTTCTGATCTTCAGAAAGGCATTGAAGCCTTGAAAGAAAAACGCAAAGAATATCAGTACCTGAACAGCAAAGGGCTCTATCCTACTAGAGAAGAGGTTTACACGATGGCTCACTGGTGGGCAATGTCAATTGACCTTAATGCTTGTATCGGCTGCGGAGCTTGTACAATTGCCTGTATGGCAGAAAACAATGTTCCTGTTGTAGGTAAGTTTGAAGTGTCTAAATTCCATGATATGGCTTGGTTGCGTATCGACCGTTATTTCTATGGAGATGAAGAAACACCTAACACTGCCTATATGCCAATGATGTGTCAGCATTGTGACAACGCTCCTTGTGAAAACGTATGTCCTGTGGCTGCTACCAACCATAGTGCTGAAGGCTTGAATCAAATGACATATAACCGCTGTATCGGTACACGTTACTGTGCAAATAACTGTCCTTATAAAGTTCGCCGTTTCAACTGGTTGGATTATACTTCTGCTGACCTTTTCCCATCCAATGAGGTGAACATGAATCGCGGAATGGAGAACGATGAATATTATACTTACATGACAGACAACCTCACCCGTATGGTTCTTAACCCTGATGTAACTGTACGTTCACGTGGTGTAATTGAAAAATGCAGCTTCTGCGTACAGCGTTTACAGGAAGGAAAGTTGACTGCAAAAGTTGAAGGCCGACGTTTGAAAGATGGAGATGTTAAAGTAGCATGTCAGTCTGCCTGTCCTACCGGTGCAATCACTTTTGGTGACCGTAACGATAAGGAAAGTCAGGTAGCAAAATGGATGGGTTCACACCGTGGATATCTTGCACTTGAAGAGGTAAATGTACGTTCTTCAGTTACTTATCTGATGAAAGTAGTAAATAAAGATACCAAATTCCTCGCTTAAGTTTGGGATTTTGATCAATATAGAATTAAAAAGAATTCAATAGTAATCGTAATAAATTCATACTCTTATGAGCGCAATCGTATCAGATATTCGCCCGGCATTGATAGAAGGTAACAAAACCTATCACCAGATCACCGAAGATATCTGTTCTCCTACCGAACAGTTGCCAGACAGAAATTGGTTTATACTAATCCTTTTTACCCTTGGGTTATTTGGATTCGGTGCCGTATCTATGTTTGTTACAGTATATTGGGGGATTGGTTCCTGGTACTTGAACAAAACTGTAGGATGGGGTTGGGACATTACCAACTTTGTATGGTGGGTAGGTATCGGTCACGCTGGTACACTTATTTCAGCAATCCTTTTATTGTTCCGTCAAAAATGGCGTACAGGTGTAAACCGTGCGGCTGAGGCTATGACAATATTTGCCGTTATTTGTGCTGGTATATTCCCCATAATTCACATGGGACGTGTTTGGATGGCCTTCTTCATTTTTCCTTATCCCAATACTCGCGGACCACTTTGGGTTAACTTTAACTCACCCTTACTTTGGGACGTTTTTGCAATCAGTACCTACTTTACTGTTTCATTACTTTTTTGGTATACAGGTTTAGTTCCTGACTTCGCAACAATTCGTGACCGTGCTACTGGTTTCAGAAAGAAAATTTACAATTTTGTATCATTCGGTTGGACAGGTTCCGCTAAGCACTGGCAGCGTTGGGAAGCAATGGCACTTGTACTTGCAGGTTTGTCAACTCCTTTGGTATTATCGGTACACACCATCGTATCTTTTGACTTTGCTACATCAGTAATTCCGGGTTGGCACACAACTATCTTTCCTCCTTACTTCGTAGCAGGTGCGATCTTCTCTGGATTTGCAATGGTTCAAACTCTGATGATTCTTACTTCAATAGCTATTCCTCAACTTAAAAACTATATCACGCTTCAACATATTGAATCAATGAACAAAGTTATTGTTCTCACTGGTTCAATTGTAGGTGTTGCATATCTTACTGAGTTATTTATTGCTTGGTACTCAGGTTATATCTATGAGCAGTTTGCTTTCTATAACCGTGCATTGGGTCCATATTGGTGGGCATATTTTGCGATGATGACCTGCAACGTAGTTTCCCCTCAATTTTTCTGGGTTAAAAGTCTGCGTCGTAACATACTTGTAACATTCATTCTTTCAATAGTCGTCAATATCGGTATGTGGTTTGAGCGTTTTGTAATTATCGTTACTTCACTGCACCGTGACTTCCTCCCTTCAAGTTGGGCATATTACAGTCCTTCATGGGTTGAAGTTGGAGATTATATTTTTACATTTGGTCTATTTGGTACGCTTTATCTCATCTTCATGCGTGTTGCTCCTGTTGTTGCTATTGCCGAGGTTAAATCAATTCTTAAAAGCTCAGGTAATCAATATGTAACAGCTAACAAAGAAAATTCTAAAGTGCATCAGGAAGAAGCTGCTCACTAAAATTAAGATTGAAAAACAAATTTTGAAAACTGTCGGATTCGACCGATCTCAAATATAAAGCGATGAGAACATTAAATAAAACAATACTGTACGGACTCTATCTTGACGAGGAAATCCTCTTGGATGCCGTTCGCGAAATACGCGAAGAAGGTAATGAGATTTGGGATGTTTTCACCCCATTCCCTGTACATGGCTTGGACCCGGTACTTGGATTGAAAGAATCACGTTTGCATATAGCGGGATTTGTATACGGAATGTTTGGTACTTGCACTGCCTTTGGTTTTATGACTTGGGTTTTTACGCGCGATTGGCCTATTATTTTTGGTGGAAAGCCTTATTTTTCAGCACCTTCTTTCGTTCCTATTACTTTTGAATTTACTGTATTGATGGCAGCAGTAGGTATGGTTATTACTTTTTATTTGGTTTGTGGTTTAGGCCCGGGCATAACTAACCCTTATCTCGATCCACGTATTACAGATGACCGTTTTTGCATCGCTTTTGATGTGACAGGTAAATCTAAAGATGATGTTGATGCTCTGCGTGCATTGCTCAATAAAACCTCCGCTGACGAAACAAACATTAAAGACATCTAATCACTTCATAATCGTCCGAACATGAAACGTTCAAGTTTAACATATTCATTTGCCTTTGCCGCTGCTGCAGTGCTGATGACAGCCTGTCAATCGGGAGGTGAATTTAGAGGACGCGAGTATATGCCAGACATGGCTCACTCTATCGCGTATGAGGCAAATCTAAATACTTATTACTCTTTAAACCACTGGGGCGGTGAAGAAGCTTATGACGCTTTTGTTCAACCACGTACGCCTGAAACCGGTACAATAGCTTATGGTCGTTCAAAGGAAAACGTGCGTATTAACAGTCCTTACACCTATCCTGTTTATGCTTTCTACAACTCTGAAAAAGAACGTGAAAAAGCATCAGAATTGATTTTGGAAAATCCTCTAAAGCCTAAAGATGCAGCAGAACTTGAAAAAGTTTTGGGTCAAGGTAAAGATCTTTACAATATTTATTGCAGTTCCTGTCATGGTAAAGAAGGTGATGGTAATGGTCAGTTATATGCAACCGGAGTGTATCTAGCAGCTCCAAAAAATTTGCTTCTTCCAGAAATGGTAGAATCCAATGAAGGTAGATATTACCATGCTATTATGTTCGGAAAAAATGCAATGCTATCTCATGCCGATAAACTCAGTCATGAAGAAAGATGGTTGGTTATACACTATGTCCGTTCACTTCAGGCTGCAAAAGCAGGTACTGAATACAATCTTGAGGCGGCTAACGCACCTAAAGGCGGTAAAAAACCTGAAGCTAAAGAAGAAGCTAAAAAGGACGATAAAAAAGAAGCGGGTAAAGATGCCAAAAAAGGCAAATAAACCTCAACTTCATCTAATTGTAAATAATTGACTTTAACTATAAAGAAAGACATTATCCAATGGGTGCTCATCATCACAACCAACCGATCCAAGACAACCCTAATTTTGTCTTTGACGGTAAACTGAAAATCTTCACCATCGCTCTTATCGCTTTGGGAGTTATTTCACTTGCCCTGACATATTTCACAGGTAGTGAACATGCCCATATCCGCTTTTGGACAAACTTGTTGCAGAATGCTGTATTCTTTACCGGAATAGCTTTTGCCTCTTTGTTCTTTGTTGCTACACACACTGTAGCTTGGGGTGGATGGCAAACTATTTTCAAACGTATTCCTGAGGCTATGATGATGTTCATGCCGGTAGGTATTATTCTTCTTGGACTTGTTTATGCAGGTGTTTTGACAGATGCAACAGGTACTGACTTCCTTTATTTGTGGAGTGATGAAGAAGCTTTGAAATCTGATAAACTTGTCATGCACAAATCGGCTTTCCTAAACCCATTCAACTATTTACTTACTTTGGTAGTAATAGCTTTGTGGACCGGTTTTGCTTACATGATTCGCAGACTCTCAACTCAACAGGATGGAGACCGCAAACTTCGCGTAGTGAATTATGAAAAAATTCACATGTGGTCTGCTATTTTCCTTCCAATTGCAGGTTTCTCCAGCGCTTTTGCCATCTGGCAATGGGTTATGTCTGTAGATCCTCACTGGTACAGCACACTTTTTGCATGGTATGCAACTGTAAGTGTTTGGGTGAGTGCTATCTGTCTTATGTATCTGCTCATTCTTTTCCTGAAAACACGCGGACACCTTCAATACTTTACTAAAGAACATACTCATGACCTTGGTAAATATGTATTCGGTTTCTCTGTTTTCTGGACTTACCTTTGGTTCTCTCAGTTCATGTTGATTTGGTATGCAAACAACGGTGAAGAAACTCAATATTATTTCCTTCGTTTTGAACAGTTCCAAGGTGTATTTTATCTGAATGTTCTGATAAACTTCATTATACCGTTCTTTACGCTGATGATGAACTCAGCAAAACGTGCAACAGGTACTTTAGGTTTTATGGCAGGTTTGGTTTTATTTGGCCATTGGTTGGATTATTACCAAATGATTAAACCGGGTGTATGGTATAACTGGGAACATGCTCAACATGCAAAACATGAAGGCCATGATAACCATGACGGTAAACATGAAGAGAAAAAAGAAGAGCACAAGGAACATTCTGATGTATATCGTTTGAATGAAAATAACTCTCCTAAAGCTGTACTTACAGATTATCAGGGCGACAAACACGGAGATAAGGATCATACTAACGTAGCTCCTGATTCTGCTCATGCACACACAGATTCAACTGCTCATGCACATACTGATTCTACTGCACATGATAATCACGATCACAGCGCTACCGGTCATGAAGGTCATGATCATGGCGATGGACACGACCATGGACATAACCATGGTAAAGAAGCTCATGATGCTCATGCAGATCACGGTCATGCTTTTGTAATGGGTATTCATTTTCCTGGATTATTGGAATTGGGTACAATGTTGGGTTTCCTAGGTTTATTCCTTTTTGTAACCTTTACTTTCCTTTCAAAAGCATCTCTTATGCCTAAAAATGATCCATATATCGATGAAAGTAAACATCACCACGTTTGGTATGACCTTTAGAAGTTTAGTGTTATTCTAAACATAATAGTATTTATTACTGAAAAAGATATTTCGATTTTAAATATCTAATCTTTGTATAAACGATATTTACAATAAACTTTATAACTTTTTTAAATATCAAAACATGACCTTTCTTATTTTAATTATCGCCGTCCTGGTTGCCGTATTTTTCGTGCAAATTGGTAAGGCCCGTGAGTTGGCTTCAATCATACGGGAAGATAATACAGAGGAGTATGAGACTAATACCTTCCAGGGTGGATTAGGTATGGTATTTATGGTTAGTTTTTTACTTGCCTGTATACTCTCTTTCATATATTATATACCATATATTCTTGGATGGGGTCCAAATACTGCAGCTTCTGCCCACGGACCATCTGTAGACTATATGTTTAACATTACACTTTTATTTACTGGAATAGTTTTCTTTGCAACTCAGTTTTTACTGTTTTGGTTCGCATGGAAATACCGTGGTAAAAAAGGTGCCAGAGCTGTTTACTGGTCTCATGATGAGCGTTTGGAAATGGTTTGGATGCTAATTCCTGCGGTAGTTATGACTTTTTTGGTAGTAGGTGGTTTACGAGCTTGGAACGATGCTATGGCTGATATTTCAGAAAAAGAAGTTGCTGGAAGCGATTATATTGAAATTGAGGCTACAGGTATGCAATTTGCATGGTTGCTCAGATATCCAGGTAGAGATAATAAGCTTGGAACAAAGCATTTTACTAAAATAACTGGTACTAATCCACTTGGACAGGATTGGACGGATTCAAAAAATATAGACGACTTTCATCCTGGTGAAATTGTCTTGCCTGTTGGTAAAAAAGTTAGAGTACGCATTAATTCCCGTGACGTTTTACATAACTTTTATCTTCCTCAGTTCCGTGTTAAAATGGATGCTGTACCGGGTATGCCTACTTATTTTGTATTTACTCCTACAGTTACTTCTGACTCAATGCGTACCCGTTATAGAAAATATCCGCATTGGAATATACCCGACAAAAAGGATGAAACAAAAAAACGTTATGAAGTTTTTGAGTATGAGCTTGCTTGCTCCGAACTTTGTGGTCGTGGACACTATTCTATGCGTCGTGTCCTTAAAGTTGTAACACAAGAAGAATATGAAAATTGGTTTGACGAACAGGAAAAAACTAGTCATTATCTCTCTAACTTTTATAAAGACGATAGTTCTGCAGTTAAAACTAAAGCTGATGAATTCGTGAAAATTCTCGAGAATAAAGAGAAAGTAAAAGCTACGCTTAAAGCACTGACTGATCTGGCTGCCAAAGCGAGTGATGCAGATAGATCAAAATATGATCAGGCAATTAGTGATGTTAAAAAATCTTTATCCGTTGTCAGAAAAACATTGATTCTTAGCGAATCTGAATCCGCTTTACAAGAATCAATTACAGCTGCATCAGCTATATTGTCTACTGAAGAATCGGGAATTGAAGCTAAAGATTCTCTCAATACCGCCAAAGATACTGTTAAACCAATTATTTAATTGATTGTTTAATATCTTTATTAAGTCTTAATATTTTTTAAAAAGCAAGTTTAACCAATCATAAAAATTTAGTCATTATGGCTGACATAACGATAATCGAAAAAGAGCTGCACACTCACGGCG
>JBIKQC010000154.1:0-8858 GCA_044349855.1 Saprospira sp. | reverse complement strand
TTTCCCGACCAGTTTTTTCATTTGGCCATTTAACTGAGTCTAACGAAGATTTGCCGCTATTTTCTCCACTAATTTTTGAGGAGAAAAACTCTTTCGTTTCTATTTCATTTGACAGTCGACTATTAAAAATAATGCCCTCTTCATTTTCGGAAGAATCTACTTTTGGATGTATATTCTCATTTAAATGCATCCCGAGTGATTGTTCAGCTTCAAAATCGAGAGAAGGTGTAATGCTGTTTTGGGCTAATGCATGTCGGGCTGTTACCCGCAAATAATTGTAAACCAACCTTTCGTCTTCAAATTTTATTTCCTGTTTTGTAGGGTGAACATTTATATCGATTTTGGCTGGGTCAATTTCGAAAAAGACAACATAAAGCGGATACATTTTTGCAGGCAAGAGATCTTCGAAAGCAAGCATGAGCGCATGGTGCAAATAGCTGCTTTTAATAAATCTGGAGTTAACGAAGAAAAACTGTTCCCCTCTCATTTTTTTTGCAAATTCAGGTTTACCAATATAACCGTAAATCTTTATCAGATCTGTTTCTTCTTCTATTGGAATGAGTGCCTGATTACTTTTTGGTCCAAAAATGCCTACAATACGTTGTCTTAGATTAGCTGTGGGCAGGTGATAGATTTTATCACTGTTGTGATGAAGAGAGAAGAACACATGTGGATGTGCGAGTGCAATCTGTTGAAATTCATCAATAATATATCGCATTTCAACAGCATCGGCTTTCAGAAAATTTCTTCGGGCAGGAATGTTATAAAAAAGATTTTTAACAGTAATAGAGGTGCCTGCAGTGGCCTGACAGGGTTCCTGTGTTATGATTTTAGAACCTTCGACAATAATTTGAGTCCCCAATTCCTGATTATGCTGTTTCGTACGAAGTTCAACCTGAGCAACAGCTGCGATTGAAGCAAGAGCTTCTCCCCTGAAACCCATCGTGAGAATATTAAAAAGGTCTTCAGTTATTCTAATTTTAGAAGTTGCATGCCGTTCAAAAGAGAGTCTTGCATCGGTTTCACTCATACCAACGCCATCATCGATGATCTGAATATGAGTCTTACCTGCATTTTTAATTATCAGTTTAATATTTTTGGCCCCGGCATCAATTGCATTCTCCATCAATTCTTTAACAACAGAAGCGGGACGTTGAACCACCTCCCCCGCTGCAATTTGATTAGCAATATGATCCGGTAAAAGTTTTATTATATCGGCCATTATCGGCAGTTTGTTTTTGGTTTGAAAAAATTAACCTTCCGGGAAAAGGTATTGAATAAAAGCTGGCAAAAAGCGATGTAAAATAAAATAAGAAATCAGGACCAAAATGATTATTATAGAAATAAGTCTCAGATTACCACCTTTCCAAAGTCCCCTCATATCACGTCGAGCAGTAGTTTTGGCATGTTGCAATTCTTCTTTGATTCTAATTTTTACAAATTCTTTTTCAGTATCTGTTTCAGATATTTCTTCGGAACTGTTAATTGCCTTAGCTTTTGCATTTAATGCCTCTTTCTCGGCATCATAAAATCTGGGTTTATATTTAAAACCTTTAGATTCATGTTTTTTTATTTTAAGAAAACCGAACATATTTTTTGAATTTTAAAAATACAACAAACTGAATCTAAAATAAATTAACTCAAGGGGTTCATATTATAAGCGAATATAGCCATAATAGCAACAAAAACCAAGAGGACGATTACTACAATATATATATATACATCTCTAAAACCTAATTTGGGTCTGACTTCTTCCTCTTCAAAAACATTGGAAATACCCGATAATCTTTCTTCTTTACTCAAAACCCTTTCTTTTACTATTTTAACCGGTTCAGTCTTTTTAACATTTTTAGCCTCCTGCTTTTTTTCTTCTTTTGTTTTATCCTGACTTAATTCAATAGGTTTTTCTGTGGGCTTTATCTTTTTTTCAATTTTGGGAGACTCAACGGTTCTTTCTTCATCCAATTCAATATTAAGCGGCTCTTTTATTGTGCCGCGTTTCAAATCATTTCCAAAATTTGAACTTTGCTTTTCGTTAAAGGACTTATTTTTAACTTCGAGCTGCTTATTTATCTTCTGATTCAGATGTGAATTATTGGCAGTGATGGTTATGAGCAATCTTTCCTTTTCATTAAGCATTGGCAGCCTCACAGTTTTAGTACCTTCAGCTTCCACTTTTCCTATACAGTCAATAAATACATCATCTGCGTGAATAGTCTGCCAACGGATTGTCAGTGGTTCACCTTCAGTGATTGCTTTTTTAGAAATCTCAAAGACAGTTATAATCGGCTTTTCATTGTCAATTTTAACTGATACTTCCGCCGAAAATCGTGGATCTAATTCAGCGTCGTAAGCTGATCTCTTTAAAGGATTTATCAGAACATTATAAGCTTCCTGAAGCTCTTTATAACGTTCTGTAAAAAATGGATCACCGGCATTGTACTCGGGATGAAATTTAGCAGACAATTTTCGGTAAGCTGCCACTATTTCAGAATCTGATGATTTTCTGCTGATTCCCAAAATGGAATAATATTCTCTCATATAGCTTTATTCAGTAACACAAATATAGTAAAAACTGATCGGATTTACATTTCCCAAAAGTGGTTTCTTAAATATACAAACAATCTAAAATTTGTTTAACCTTTGAAATTCAGCGCTATACAATTGATAATAAAAATAAGATTTTTTATCTTTTGTAAATAAAAAACAAGTCAAAAGAAAGTTCAAAATATTAATCAAAATAAAAAACGAAGCACAAATTTTGAATTTTAGAACTATAGATTTAATTTTATTGTTAAATTGTTGAGTCATTAAAAATTTGATATTATAAATCATTACGATTATGTACAATCTCCGAACGGTTATTTCCTTTTTAATTTTAACATTTCTGGTTGCTGAGGTAAATTCGCAATCATTCGATCCAATGAAAACTACTGAAAAGATATTGAATCGTGCAGAAAAAAATGCAGAAAGAAAATTGGAACAGACGGCCAATACTACAATTGACAGAAAAATGAATGAAGCAGTCACGCCAAAAAAAGAAACTGCTCCAAAAATAACTGCCAATGCTGTCAAAGATAAGGCTGCTGCTGAAACAGTTGAAGAAACTACAACAACTACTGTCGTCACAACAACAACGACGACAACTAAAACTACAAAAGCAGCTAATTCCGCAACAGATCCCGTTGTACCCAAAACCAATGCAGTAAAAACGCAAAATACAACAAAACCGGTTCAAAATACAAAAAAACCTGCCGATGAAGGAAAAGCGCACGGTAGTTTATTACCCCCTTCAAAGTAATTTCAATAAAACAATTTCTCTATCTGCTAAAACTTACTTTATGAAAAATATCATCAGAATCAGTCTTTTTGCATTTACAATGTCGCTCCTCATTTCCGGATTCAGTTCCTGCCAAAGACAGGCCAGTTGCCCTGCTTATAATAGTGTAGATCCCAGCAAGAGTAATGTCAGTATGTCAAAAGAGAAATTTATGAATTCTGAACTGAAGGCAAAAACGCCCGAAGAAAACAAAAAAGAGGTAGAGAAGAAGAAAAAGGAACAGTTAAACACTACACATAATCGCAAAAAATCATCAAATCTGTTTCCCTCTTACATGAGATAATTTAGGGTTTTACATAATACAAAGGGCTGTCAAATAAGTTTTGGCAGCCCTTTTTAATATTCTATTTGAGTTTTATTAAAAAACTTTTTTAGTATTTTTTTCTATCGAAGTAAACACCTTGAAAAACTCTGCTATAAATTTAGCAAGTACAATGATAAAGAATCCAACAAGTGGGGACATAACCATTGCCTGAATGCCTTCTCCTGTAGGCATTGGAACCATTTCCATCGGTCCACCTTCTCCAAAAATGAGTGACAAAAGGCCGGAACTAAAACCAACTATTGCTATAAAAGAGCCAAGCCATTCACCCAAAGTTTGCACAAAATGTGTAAAAACAGGAATAGCAACATAATGATCTTCTGTAGAAGTGGTATTCAATACTTTAGTCCTTCTATCCCACCAAATTTGGAATCCTACCCAACAGGCTGCTGCAAGTATAATCCAAAATAATATAAATCCGATAATCGATTTAGCAGGTAGATGTTGAAAAACACCTGCATTGATGGCCCTATACATTATATAAAGCGGGAATAAAAGGTTTAAAGCTGCAATCAACATATAAACCCATTGAAAGGGCTTACGGAAAAACTCACCACTGTCAATGTAATTGAGTGCTGGTTTAATGAAATTGAAAAATTTGTTATCCATTATAAAGTAATTTTTAGGTTCCTGATCATAAGGCTTTTCGGGGACGCCCCGTTTGTTATAACAGTTGCTGGACTCTGCTTCAGAACTTATTGATATTCAACAAATATAAAAAAACAATTTAAATAAAAATACATATTTAATAATAATTTTCGATTTGTCTAAAAAATACATTTCAATTATTCAAAACATGTAATTAAAAACTACAAAATATATTGCTTTGATTGTCAAACAAAAAAAATCAGCTGCAAACATTGTCCGCAGCTGACCTTAAATTTAAATGATTCTAATACTTAGAAACAGTATGCGTTTGCATCAATCAATTTTTGTGCAATTGCGCGACGGGCGTTTTTAACATTAACAGTTTCATATTTTGTAAAACGTTTAACACCATTCAGCATCATACGCAAAGCGTCGCCATCGGCAAAAGAACTGAGTGCATCGGCAGCATTTTTAGAAACCCTTGCTACTGCGTCATTATAAAATACTTTCATCATCAATGCTGCAATTTCTGTGTCTTTGCCCAACATTTCCATTTTTTGGATGCGGAGCAACAAGCATTCTGCTGTATAGATATCCATCATAATATCTGCGATATTCATGACAATTTCCTGTTCTTTTTTCAGGTCAATTGCACCGTCGATTTGGTATTTAACAGCGGCACCGGCCACCATAAGTCCAATTTTTTTCAAGTTCTTCAGTGCATCAATCTCAGCACCACAATTACCTTCGGTTTTAGTATTGGAAGGCATCGCTGCCAATTCTTTCTGTACTTCCCAAGCCGGACCTGTAAGGTCAATTTCGCCTTTCATGGCACGGCGCATTGTCATTGAGAATGCAAGGAGACGGTTTATTTCATTGGTTCCTTCAAAAATTCGATTGATACGGGCATCTCTGTATGAACGCGCAGCAGTATATTCTTCTGAAAAACCGTTACCACCGTGAATCTGAACAGTTTCATCCACAACATAATCCAACATTTCAGAACCGATTACTTTGAGCATAGCACATTCTACGGCATATTCTTCAGCCGCTTCCAATTTTGCTTCTGCATAGCCGGTGCCTGCCTCATACATTGCAGTAGCTTTGCGCTGCAACAACCAGGAAGTACGGTAGAGTGCAGATTCTGATGCAAAAATACGAATTGCCTGTTCAGCAAGTTTGTATTGAATAGCACCAAAAGAACTTATTGGAACAGCAAATTGCTGACGTTCATTGGCATATTTAATTGCAGTCTGTGCATTGTATTTTGCACCGCCAAGTGCCATAACACCTAACTTGAAGCGACCGATATTCAATACGTTAAAGGCAACCAAGTGACCTTTTCCGATTTCACCCAGAATGTTTTCAGCAGGCACCTTTACGTTTTCGAAGAAAACCTGACGGGTAGAGGAACCTTTTATACCCATTTTATCCTCCTCAGCACCAAGGCTAAGTCCTTCACGTTCTCGTTCTACCAGGAAAGCGGTAAATTTATCGCCGTCAACCTTTGCAAAAACAATAAATACATCGGCAAAACCTGCATTGGTGATCCACATTTTCTGTCCGGAAATTAGATAGTGACCATCAGCTGTTGGCATAGCCTTGGTTTTGGCGGCCAAAGCATCGGAGCCGGAACCAGGTTCTGTAAGACAGTAAGACACTACAATTTGGCCGGAACATAGGCCCGGAAGGTATTTGCGCTTCTGCTCCTCATTACCGAAGTAAAAAATAGGAAGCATACCGATACCTGTGTGCGCAGCAACAGAAACTGAAAAAGAGCCTGAACGGCCAATTTCTTCTGTAATAATTGTATTTGTATTTGTCTCAAGTGGCATTCCACCATATTCTTCAGGAATGTGAGAGCTCAAAAGGCCCTGTTCACCGGCAATACCCAATAATTTTTTGGAAATATTGTCTTCCTGTTTCTCAATTTTTTTATAATTGGGATAGATATGTACTTCGCAAAAATCGCGAACCATCTGACGAATCATCATTTGTTCTTCATTGACCTCTTCCGGAATGAAAGTATTGTGGGCCTCTGTATCGCGAATGAGAAACTCTGCACCTCTTAATACTTCAACTTTTTTGTCTTCTGTAAGTTGTGACATAACTTGATAAGATTTATTGATTGGTGATTGTTAATTCAATTTCAAAAAAACTATTTGAGCACTATTTTTCAAAATAAAGTTTATTTTTCTCTTTTAAACGCGAAAGAAGAGATAGTGATTATACACTATCTCTTCCTTTAAGTTGGAAATCGGAGGTTAGGAAAAACATTATTTATCTCCAACCTATTCATATCCAAAATTAGTATTATATTCTTAGAAATGCAAATTTTACAATTACAAATTTTACAAATCAATTCAAAATAATCTTTAACATAATTATTAGTTTTTTTATTATAAATAAATTATGAATTGATTTTATCAAAAACTTATACGACGTGAACTTTATTGACTAAAGCATCCTTATATTCGCAGAGAATTAAGTAAAATATTTGAAGTAAATAAAAATGAAAGCTAAACGTGTTGTTGTCGGACTGTCAGGTGGAGTAGATTCAAGTGTTTCGGCCTATCTGTTATTGGAGCAGGGCTATGAGGTTATTGGACTTTTCATGCGGAATTGGCATGATGATTCTGTGATTCTGGAAAATGAATGTCCTTGGATCGAGGACAGTAATGATGCGCTGCTTGTTGCACAATCACTAGGCATTCCATTTCAGGTTGTTGATCTGAGTGATGCTTATAAAGAACGCATTGTTGACTATATGTTTGCGGAATACAAAAACGGCAGAACGCCAAATCCGGATGTTTTGTGTAATCGTGAAATTAAGTTTGACATCTTTCTGAAAACCGCTTTGGAACTTGGCGCTGACTATGTAGCTACCGGACATTACTGTCAAAAAGGCATTATCGAAAAGGACGGTAAAGAGGTTTTTCAACTGCTTTCCGGTGCTGATAAAGGAAAAGATCAGAGCTATTTTTTATGTCAGCTGACTCAGGAACAACTTCGCTATGCACTCTTTCCCATTGGCCATCTCCAAAAATCGGCTGTGCGCGATATTGCAAAAGAGCAAGGTTTGGTCACCGCTGAGAAAAAAGACTCACAGGGTCTTTGTTTTGTAGGAAAAATAAAACTTCCTATATTTCTTCAACAGCAGCTTTCTCCCCAAAAAGGTGATATAATAGAAATAGCTTCCGATGCCCTTATTTACACAACGGCAAAAGACAGGATTGAAAATTGTGCAGATTTTGAAACAAAATTGCCGCTGCTTTGCGAACCTTACCATTACAATAAAAAAGATGGTAAATTTACCGGAGAACATGATGGTGCACACTATTTCACTATCGGACAGCGCAAAGGCCTTCAAGTAGGCGGAAAAAAAGAACCGCTCTTTGTCATTGCCACAGACACAACTGAAAATGTGGTTTATGTCGGTCAGGGTGACAGTCATCCGGGCTTAAACAGAAAAGGTCTTTTTATTCCAACTAAAGATATTCACTGGATAAGAGAAGATCTCCGAATGAATATTGGCGAAGAAAGAACCTATATGACCAGAATCAGATATCGTCAGGCCCTCACTCAAGCTACATTATACTTACGTACAGAAGGTCTTTTTCTTATTTTTGAACAGGAACAGCGGGGTATTACGCCGGGACAATTTGCTGCCTGGTATGATGGCGAGGAACTAATTGGTTCCGGTGTGATTGATTGATGCAGACTTAGGCTTGTACAACCTGTTGTCTGTGGTAACGTATAGTAGAGGGTGCCACACCAAAATGATGAGGGAGTTCTATCTCCGGTGACTGGATCCTTAGTCCAATTTTAATTATCGCCATGTGATGAATAGCATGTTCAATATTAAATAGCAGCTCTCTGATCAGGGAGCTGTTTATTTTTTCTTTGACTTCTTCATTTTCCAATTCATTATTCACTTCTAATTGCAGCTGACAATCGGTGGGCACAGATTCTATCCATTCAATAATCTCATCAATGGCCACTAACGCGGACTTTGGATTCTCTTCCAATTCAATTTGGCGTTTTCTTAAGTCATAACAGATTTTACCAGTGGCCAACTGATTTTCAAGGCATTGGAAAAATTCGATGATATGCCTGCAATGCTGACCGACGCTGGCATTATAAAGCAACTCAATCGGCTGCTTATACTGATTGGCACTCAAATGGTCAATGGCAGATTTCAGATCCTGAAGGAGCTGAACTGAGGTTTCACAGACTTTCATGGTTTTATTATTGCATATTTAGTAACATCGAATCGAAATGGCTGATAACAGGACAAAATTACGCATTTGATTTTGTAATTTTGTCATCTTGATACATTTTGTCTAAAGAACGCTACCTAAAAATGGATATAAAATCAAAAATCGCTGAATTAGAAAAATTGTTTTTTGACTGGTCCAGAGATATTGCTGAAAACACAACAGCAATGCCTATTTCAGGCTCAGAACGCAGGTATTTCAGAATGACAGCGGCATCCGGAAAAACCGCATTGGGAGTTTACAACAATAATCATTTTGAGAACAGCGCCTTTGTTGATTTTACCCAAAAATTCAGGGGAATTGGTATAAATGTGCCCGAAATTTATATTTC
>JBIKQC010000617.1:0-2543 GCA_044349855.1 Saprospira sp. | reverse complement strand
TTGCCAAAAGGCCATTTTCTGCCAATACAATACAGATATTCCAGGCTGTTTTGCTTTCGGGAGTATCATTTATAACAATGGCATTGAGCAGCCCGCGGCCACGTACAAGTGTTATCAGATCTGATTGTTCTACCAATTCTTTTTGAATACGGCTTCTGAAAATTTCACCCAAACGGCGGGCATTCTGTGCCAATTTTTCGTCTTTTACAACTTCCAATGCCGCTACAGCCACAGCGCAAGCCAATGGATTACCGCCAAAGGTGCTGCCATGCTGACCCGGATGGATAACATCCATAATATTATTGTCGCAAAGTACGGCAGATACAGGATAAACACCACCTGATACTGCTTTGCCCAAAATGAGAATATCAGGACGTGTATAAGTCGCCTGCTGCTCACAATGTCCCTCACAAGTACAGTTACCGCAAACACGCAATAATGCACCTGTGCGGGCAATACCGGTCTGAATTTCATCAGCTATAAAAAGTACATTGTTGGATTTACACATTTCTGCTGCTCTTGGCAGATAATCTTCATTGGGTACAAATACACCGGCCTCACCCTGAATAGGTTCTACCAAAAAACCGGCTACACGGTCACCATAATGAGCTAGGGCCAATTCCAAAGCAGTAAGATTATTATATTCAATTGAAACAAAACCGGGCGTATGGGGACCAAAATTGTCCTTTGATTCAGGATCGCTTGAAAAAGAAATAATAGTAGTAGTGCGTCCGTGAAAATTCTGTCCGCAGACCAATATAACAGCCTGATTGGCTGCTATTCCTTTTTTCTCATAGCCCCATTTTCGGCATATTTTAATGGCAGTTTCAACGGCCTCGGCTCCAGTATTCATAGGCAGTACCTTTTCATAACCGAAATATTCGGTGATATATTTTTCATAAGGCCCCAATTGATCATTATAAAAAGCCCTTGAAGTGAGTGTCATTTTTTGAGCCTGTTCAACCAGCGCGTTTATAATTTTTGGATGGCAATGTCCCTGATTTATGGCAGAATAGGCAGAAAGAAAGTCGTAATAACGTTTTCCCTCAGCATCCCAAACATAAACGCCTTCACCTTTTGTAAGCACCACAGGCAATGGATGGTAGTTATGTGCCCCATACTGATCTTCCAAACCCATTAATTCTGTAGATGTCATGTTGTTTACTGCCGTTTTCATAATAATTTAATATTTTTGTGTTTATTAATTGTACAAGAATAAAGTTTCAGGAACAAAGAGCAGATTGTAAATCCTGACAATAATATATATATCGGTTCTAAATACACAAAATTGAGCTATTTCGACATCCATACACATAAGCTGAATCTGATTCCAAATGAAACTGCTATACTGAATCTGCTATGGCAGGAACAGCAAAGTCTGCCTTTGAATCAACCTTTTTCACTGAGTGTTCACCCCTGGTATCTCGATCATTACAGTCCTGAAAGCTTTGAAAAGGAATTGGATAAAATTGAAAAAAATCCCTTTCTTTGGGCAATAGGAGAGTGCGGACTCGACAAAAATACGTCATTTACTTCGGATTATCAAATTTCGGTACTAAATGAACAGTATAAGTTGGCTGAAAGGCTTAAAAAACCTATGATTATTCATTGTGTGCAATCTTTTGAACTGCTGTTGAATTGGAAAAAGAAAAAAAATAGCGTTCAAATGCTGATTCATGGATTTGTTAAAAAAATGCCACTGCTCGAATCGCTTTTGAAAGCAGGATTTTACGTATCTTTCGGCGCAGCTTTGTGTCAGGATCGACCTAGCGTGGTGGAAGCCTTTATGAAAATGCCGATGAACCGGATGTTTCTGGAAACGGATGATCAATCAAAGTATAGTATTTCAGATATTTACCTTGCTGCAGCAGCAATTAAAAAAATAACAGTTGCTGAGTTGGAAGACCATATTCGGATAAATATTTATAATTTTTTTCAATTCAATCAATAATCCTAATGGAAACGCCTGTTACAGATGAATTTGCCTGGTTGTCGAGAACCGAGCTGATAGTTGGAAGAAAAAACTTGGAACGTCTCAAAAATTCCCACGTTATTGTCATAGGAATGGGCGGTGTGGGGTCTTTTGCTGCCGAATTTATCTGCCGTGCCGGAGTGGGTGAAATGACTATTGTTGATGGAGATACGGTTGATTTGAGCAATTGCAACCGTCAGTTGCCTGCTCTGCAAAGCACTGTGGGTCAGTATAAAACTGAAATTATGGCAGAAAGGATGCGGGGCATAAATCCAAATATAAAACTCAATGTGATTACCGAATTTCTTTCACCTGAAAAAATGCAGGAAATCCTTTCGGTCAGATACGATTATTTGGTTGATGCTATTGATAGTTTAACACCAAAACTGCAAGCAATTTCTTCCTGTTATTTTAGCGGTCAGCCCTTTGTAAGCAGTATGGGCGCAGGTGGAAAGCTCGATCCTACCGCGATTAGAGTTGCGGATATTTCCAAAACCTATAATTGTCCTTTCGCTCAGATGATCCGCAAGAGGCTGACAAAATATCAAATAAGAAAAGGCTTTACCACCGT
>JBIKQC010000615.1:0-2556 GCA_044349855.1 Saprospira sp. | reverse complement strand
GATACATTTGTTAACATATATGTTAACATGATTTTGTAAAATGTTTAATTAAACAATACTATTACTAATGGCACTTTTATATAATGTAAAAATTAAAACTTTTGATAGAGAAAAGAAATCAATAACAGTTATTATGGAAAATATTCATCCGGATGCAATCTATTTTAGTGACAACCTGGGATTTGCAATTAGATTGATGTATGACTCGACTTTAGGTGATTCAAATTTAGCTAAGGCAATTGATCATAACTGCTTATTAAACAAAGATTGGATGCAAAACAATGTTAAGGCCTTTATTTCAAGTTCAAAACTTCTTCAAATTTTAATTCCAAACGGAGCCGAAATAATACAAAATGGCACTTATTCTTTTTGGCGCGGTGACATGAAGCAAGCTGTAGCATTATTGGAAATTAATTTTACAAGTGAAAATTGGTTTCATCATTTAACGATTGACTCCAATTGGAAAAGCACTGCATACGATTTGCAAGTAGATTATAAATCTTTTGAAAACAGTTCTATCAATACGGGTGAATCATTTTCAATGGATTATGAAAACTCGGGTGGTTGGTTATTGATGCCGACAAAGGATTTTTTTGACAAAAACATTAATATACCATCGCAGGTCTATGTTCCAAAGTACAGTTTGAAGTCTTATAGAAAAGCAAATAAGTTTTCTGCCAAGGACATAAATTCAGATTTAATGACAAATTTGTTGTTTAAAACTGTTTACATTTTAACTCGAAAAACCGAAAAAGCTTTTGGTGTTTTACTTCCTTATGAAGACAAATTTTGTGTTATAAATATTAGAAAAAACGGTAGTTCTCGTGTGTTTTTTACAATTTCAGAGCTTTTTACAATCAGTGAATCAGAGTTTAATCAAAATGACTCTTTTTTGGTAAATGTATTTGAGTAATTTATTTAAACCCGAATCCGTCATTAGAAATTCTTCGTTTCACAGAGCCCTTCGGGGTCATCACGATCTACGGGGTTCGGGTTCCGTTTAATTTAGCGTTAAAAATTACAGCAGTTTTACCATGTCAGATAATTTAAAAGAAATGCTCGTTTTTTATAACAAAAACCAATGTGTAAATGACGATATGGGCTATTCGCCCAGTGCTAAAAAACCTAAGTTAGTAGTACAGGCATGGAAGCAATTGGGTTATCCGCTTACAATACATAAAATTCGTGCATTATCTATAGAAGAAATAGCTGTTGCACACGATCTAAACTATGTAAAAGGGATTTTAAGTACTAAGCTCAATAATGGTTTTGGTAACAAGTCACCGGATGTTGCCAAAAGTCTGCAATGGACTACAGGCAGTTTTTTTTGTGCTGCGGTACACGCTTACCTCCAAAAATGTAACACCTTTTCCCCAACTTCAGGATTTCACCACGCCGGCTACAACTACGCAAATGGATTTTGCACCTTTAATGGTTTGACAATTGCTGCTGTTCTCTTAAAAAAACAATATAGAGCCCAGCGAATCGGCATTTTAGATCTGGATGCTCATGCTGGAGACGGAACGGAGCATATAATCGATAAAACCAATTGCAGGGACTTTGTTACACACTACTCATTGGGATATCATGATATACAAAAACACAACAATGCTGAATGGTTGGAAAATTTACCAAATCTGATAAGACAGCATTTTGCCGAATGTGATGTTCTATTTTATCAGGCAGGGGTAGATTGTCATGAAGATGACCCTGAGGTTTACTCAGGACACTTTACAACAGCGCAAATATATACACGTGATAAACTTGTTTATGCTACCTGCAGTGAATTAAAAATTCCTGTAGTAACAAACTTGGCCGGAGGTTATCAAAAACCATTTCAGAAAATTATCGATTTACACAATTTGACAGCTAAAGCTTTTCAGGACAGTTAATAATGTTGATAATGGGTTGAAATATAAAGCTAAGACTGTTTTATATAAAGCTAATCAAGTGTTGAAATAACAAATTCAAATTACAGAACCCCGTGCTCTTTTAATTTTGTCGCGAAAGATATTTTATTTTCGCTTTGCAAATTGTTAAAAACATTTAGCTTTGTTAATTGCATTTTGGCAGACATTGTTTCACATCAACAATACAAATACCCAAACCGTTGACAATCATAAAAACAACATAACATGAAATTTGAAATTGAACACTGGCCCAATTATTTTGGGAAACACGCATTAGTCCGTTTGGCAAAAGGATATATTAAAGGTTGGTTAGTTTTTGGCGGTTTATCTGTTGTCTTTTTTCTGCTATTTTACTATACCCATTTGTTTATTTTTGCTTGGGCTTTACGGATTTTTGTCTTCGGATTAATTATTTCCCCGTTTCTTCCAGTGATTTCCTATTTTCAGCGAGATCGGAAAAATCCTTCCTATGGTATCAACAAAGATGGTTTTTTGCTCAATGAACGTGGTTGGAACTCTGCTTTTTTTACATGGGACGAAATAGATTGGATCAAGGAATTCGATCACCCGATATATGGAAAGGAACTGCATTTTGAATTTGTTAATTATACGAAAGCGATCAATAAACCGGGGCAGGAAAAATTTG
>JBIKQC010000616.1:0-2556 GCA_044349855.1 Saprospira sp. | reverse complement strand
GTTAAATGTTAAACGGCTGCCCTCAAAAAGGACAGCCGTTTCTTTATTAATTTTAACCAAAATAAGAGTTCCAAGCCTGAATGTATGTAAAATTTCGCTTCGCTTAGCCTTGGTTCATACCGTACTCTTATAACGGATCTGAGTTTAATGTTAACAGAAAACAAATGCCATTTTGTAAAAAAAAACGTTGCCTGTGTTTGGCATTACCTACAAAAAATCTAAAATAAAAAGCTTTTCAGATCAAATTATTACACCACAAATGAAGCCAAAACAAAAACAGGATAAATGAATTTTTTCAATTCCGCTATTTGCCTGAATCACTTATTGGCATTGTTGATAAATGATATATTTTGATATTCAATTTATTGACATACTTTTTCATTGATTGATAAAGTGCTTCGGCTTCTTTTTTATTACCAAATCTATAGATCTTTGCATTTTTAATAAGCTCTAATTGATCCGTTTTTTTTATTAGTATTAAATCATTTGGCGTATTTTGAAAGATATATTTTGCTTCATTTTCATAAAAAAATACTTTACTAAAAGTTTGTGAAATCCTAAAATAAGGTATTCCAGCAAAAGTTTTGTCAATTGTAATCCTGTTAGCTTTTAATTGAATATTTAATTTAAATAAATTGCGAACTGTCAAAACTATTAAAATGGCAACAAGGAGTATTAACCAACTCATTTTGAAGAGCATCCACAAAATAGAACTGCCCAAAGTTACCAAAAGCAGCATAAGCCACCAATGAATTTTATTGTAGTCGATTATATTGCTGACTGTTATGTTTATTTTCTTATCCAATTGAATTTTATGTAGTTATTAATTTAATAAATAGGATTAGTCTTCTGCCTCATCATCATTGCCATATTTCTTTTTCTTTTTCATCACTTCCATTCCGGCAAGGATAATTACGATTTCGCCCTTGATTTTTGAAGGATTTGTTGTGTAATATTTCAATACTTCTTCAACAGTGCCTCTAGCTTTTTCTTCAAACATCTTGGAAATTTCCCGACAGACCACCACTCTTCTGTCTGCACCGCAAAATTCCTGAAGCTGCTCCAGGCATTTCAACAAGCGGTGTGGAGATTCATAGAGCACAACAGTGTTTTCCATGACTGAAATAACTTGTAGTCTGCTCTGTCTGCCTTTTTTATGCGGAAGAAATCCTTCGAAATAAAAGCGGTCGCAGGGTAGCCCCGAAGCAACAAGGGCAGGTACAAAGGCAGTTGCACCCGGCAGACAGGTCAGTTCCAAACCTGCTTCTACACAGGCGCGTACAACCAAAAAACCGGGATCGGAAATACCGGGCGTACCGGCATCTGAAATCAGGGCAACTTTTTTTCCATTTTTCAGATCATTCACCACCTGCATCACTGCCTGATGTTCATTGTGAGCATGATGAGCGCGCAAGGGTGTCTGAATGCCATAATGCTGTAACAGCGGTTTTGACGTTCTTGTGTCCTCCGCCAAAATATAATCTACCTCAGACAATGTTTTCACGGCACGATAAGTCATGTCTTCGAGATTGCCGATGGGGGTTGGAACGATATATAACATATATTTTATTTTGTAATATAATTTGGAACTATCTTGACAGCAGAAATTTCTAAAGTTCATATGTAATCATCTCGCAAAATTAAGAAACAATAAATAAAAAGCAGTATCCGCAAAGTCCTCTTTCAAATATTCCTGCCGATTGACTGAAAAAATCTTAGAAAATAGCTAAGTTGCAGCTGTTAAAAGCATAAGCTATGTCAAAAATCAAGAATAAAGGAATTTATGCAGTTATATTAGCCTCTTCCATCGGAACCCTTATAGAATGGTATGATTTTTATATTTTCGGAGCCTTAGAGCCTATTATTGCACAAAAATTCTTTCCTGCCGGCAATCCTACACTTGCGACCTTGGCGGCTCTGGCTACCTTTGCAGCCGGATTTCTGGTTCGTCCCTTTGGTGCAATCTTCTTTGGCCGTTTGGGTGACCTGGTCGGCAGGAAATATACCTTTTTGCTCACCCTGCTGCTTATGGGGGGAGCAACTTTTGCCATTGGCTGCGTGCCGGAGTATTCAGTCATTGGGATGGCCGCGCCCATAATAATTCTACTCTTGCGTTTGGTACAGGGATTGGCGCTCGGCGGTGAATATGGCGGAGCAGCAACTTATGTATCAGAACATTGCAACGCAAAAGAACGGGGTTTTTATACCAGTTTTATTCAAACAACAGCTACGCTTGGGCTATTTTTATCATTATCAGTAATTTATCTCACTAAATTATTGGTCGGTGCTGAAGCATTTTCTGAATGGGGCTGGAGAATTCCCTTTATTATTTCTGTATTACTGGTGGGACTTTCCGTTTACATTCGCATGAAAATGCAGGAATCGCCGCTATTTGCCAAAGCAAAAAGTGAAGGTAAAACCAGTAAAAACCCATTAAAAGAGAGCTTTGGCCGCAAAGCTAATCTCAAAATAGTACTTTTAGCGCTTTTCGGTGCCACAGCCGGCCAAGGAGTTGTCTGGTACACAGGTCAGTTTTATGCCAATGCCTTTATTCAA
>JBIKQC010000614.1:0-2561 GCA_044349855.1 Saprospira sp. | reverse complement strand
TCGTATCATAATACCAACCATATTTGTAAAGATATACACTATCCTTCCCAATTAAAATAGTATCTCCTCTACCAAAAAGTAAAATGACTTTTTTTTCGGAGTTATTACTTGTGGTTTCTTCTGTATTGGGTTTGTCTTGTACACAGGATTGCAATCACAAATAAGATAAAAGCGATTGCGAATGTTTGATGCACGAGGTTGGGTTTTACAAAAAAAATAATTAAAAACCAGTAGATAGCGACTTGCTATGGAATTGAATTTACATTAACACCGCCAATCGATATTGTGATGTTTGCACCAGGCCCATTAGCTCCTCGTTGTATAGTTACTCTACCCAGGTTAGGAATCCCGGTTTCTCTCTACCAGCACAGGCAAATAGGATAATAGAGAAAATGATTATAACGATGTTTGTTTTTAGCATATTTAATTTTCGTAGCAATAAGGACAATATTTGCTTTGTTATTAAAAGCTTTGATAATATCAGCTTTTATTTATTTATTACGAAAAGAATTTATAGAACTTTGTTTTTTATTAGAACAGGTTGTATTTCTGTATTCGCAGATTATAGTTCCTTTTATAAAAATTTATTCCTATTAGTTGATTATTATTTAGAAGTCTAATTTATTTTATATATTTTATACAGAGCTGCTTCTATTTCCTCTTTAGTGGCCGGTTTCATATCTAATTGTACTTCATTGTCTCTACCGATAAGTATTTCTTTTTGGGCAAAGTAAATATTTTTACCTATTGTTTTAACAGCTACAATAACGGCTTCTTCCAGGGGTAATTCGTTATCAATTACATAGTCTGCATTTATTGGAGAGGCATGAACTATTACTTTTCTTTTCTTTAGCAGAAGCTTAACTTCCCATGCCTGCTTAACTTTAACTTTTATCGAAACTTTACCCAACTTTACATCAGGGTTTGCTCCCACATAACAATCAATATTCATCCAGCCTAATTCATACATTGGAAACAGTGGAAGCGAATTTAAATTATTTGCAATAAAGTCTGTTCTCCCCCAGCCCTCCGGAAACATGGCTTTAACAGGATCTGACCAAATAATTCCTTTATCATTTTTTTCTCCACGAAACAGACTAAAATCATAATTTTTGCATTTGGTTGCAAATCGCATGGGTTCTTTCTTATTTATAATTACCTTTTTGCCGGAAGGGGCTTTTATATCAATATGAAACATGCCATCAGATTCCAATACACCTTCTTTTGCTATTGTTTCCAATCCTTTCGAAAGCATGCTCGGATAATCAAGGTATTCTTTTATTCGTATTTCTACGTTTTCATTCACCTTAGTTTCATCTTCATATACCAAACTTCCTTTCGGTATGATTAAATAATAGCAGGGAGGCAATTCGATCACTAAATCATAATCCGGTTTGATGATTCTTCTTACAACATCGGAATCGTTTACCAATTTCAGGTCTTCAAATCCTCCTCCTTTCTTGGAACTACAGGAAGATGCGATGTTGAACAATATGATTAAAGACAAAAAGATAATTTTTTTCATGAAAGTTTGTTTATTTATTTTTTAAAGAAGCCAAACCGGTTATTGAACAATAATTTGAGCCCTCATTGCAGAGTTGAATTGACCAATCTAAGTCCGTTTATTGATATCCCTTTTCAATATCATCAATAGCCTTTTCAAACACTTTACTGTCGCAGCGCTCTAAGTCTAAAGATATTTTATTATTGGCGCCTATTTTAATTTCTTTTTTTGCAAAATATATATCTCCGTTTTTGCTTGCTATACCCAATATATAAGCATCTGCATAAGGCATTCTTGGGTAGCTGTAGGTCTTTACTTTTTTGCTGTCTAAATTCAAAAGTACTCGACTGTTTTTTAATAACAAAATCACTTTTGCCTCTATATTTGTTTCCACCTGAAAGTTTGTCGGATAAAGATCTGCATTTGGTAAACAATCTAAATTGTGCCACCCTAGTGTGCGTACGCTGTAAGATTGCATAGCTAATGTAGTATTTATTTCTTTATAAACCTGCTGAAGTTTTTCCATTTCTTCAGTTGAAAGTCCTTCAGTTGAAAATACTGTTTTATATTGATTTTTAAAAAATTTCAGTTTTTCAATGTCTGACTTTAACTTATTGACATAGGTATCTGTTTTACCTCTTTCCAAGGTATTTTTTAATTGGGACTCACGATCCTCCAAAATGATTGAATCTACTTCCCAAAGTGGCTTTGTTAAATGCTTAAGGTAGGTACAATGTATATCTGTATATCCTTCTTCGGGAAATGGAGGAAATGCAAAAAAACGATCTTCGTATTCTTTGCTTGCTATAAAGGTTTTATCCAGCTTTTCATGCGAGAAAAAAGGGGGGTTACCGAAACAATATTCAGAATATGAAGAATCGTTTATGTATGTACTTCGTACCTGCCCCAAAAAATCATATCCTTTGTACTCTTTCTTGTATTTTGTATAAAATGATCCGGCTTTTTCTCCATGGTAAACATATAAAGTCGCATGTTTATCCAAAGGCAGATAAGTCAAATAGTTGCTCTTCGGTTGCGGTGATTCCCATTCTTTTCC
>JBIKQC010000613.1:0-2562 GCA_044349855.1 Saprospira sp. | reverse complement strand
CATATCTTCTACAAAATCATCGTAGGCGCTCTGTCCGTAAGTTGAAGACTCATCTTTACTGTATAAATGGTAAACCAATGCTTGTTGCCAAAAGGAATAACCGTTTGACTTTAAAACCATTTTAAAGTACCCGAAAATATCTAAGTCCAAAGAGTAAAAGGAATTGCCAAAATCATGAAAGTATAATTTTGGGTCTCCGTTGTCAAAAATTCCGGAGCAGATATCGCCAATGGTATCAACAGGAATAAATCTTCCTGATAAGGCTGCATTTCTCTTACTCCCTCCAACATCATAAATGGTCCAAGTCTCCAATTGATTCAAATTAACTGAGCCGCTGGGGGACAGCATCTCTTCGATACTCACCAAATTAATTTTTCCGATTTCACTGTTTTTTGAAGATGGTGGTGAATGTTCGAATGTCGCTTTCCATTCAACATTAAAACCGTTTATCAAATCGTAAACGCCTAATAATTGATCTAACCCTTCCGATTTTAGTAGTTTCAAGGACTCGTCGGTTATTTTATTAGCTGGGTTTCCTTTCGAAGTATCTTTAATGTGTTTTTTGAAAATTCGATCAATAAAGGGGTTGACATATTTCTTGTATTCCTCTATATTCATAATGTCTTTTTATTTGGTGAATGATTTTATAGCGCATGTGTTTTTGCTCGGACTATTGTTTTTTTGAAATGCGCAATGATTCGAAAAAAGCTAAATATTCATCCAAATCGAATTCTTCAAAAATAACCGGCATATCTTCTACAAAATCATCGTAGGCGCTCTGTCCATAAGTTGAAGAATCACCTTTACTGTATAAATGGTATACCAGGTTTATCTATTTTGTCATTTATTTAACTTAAATTTTTTAACCTATGTTTTTTGCTATTAGTATTTTTTTTATTTCTATCAATGCTTCTTTGGAATAAACATTTTTTGCCCTTTTTCTCTTTTTATTTGATGAAAAATCAAATTCTAATGGAGGACTTTCTATCATGGAATTAATATCATCCAAGTATTTAATTTCTTTCAACCTTTCCAAGGTTTTGGAGCAATTAGAATTCAGAATAATCTTAGCTACTGAATAGAGGTTATGTTTGATGGCGGATTCAAGAAGTGATGTAGTGTCTTTAATTACATCAAGATCCTTTCCCTCAATAATGGAGATGATTGTATTTTCATCACATTTATCAATAAGCAGGAATAGAGCATCAGTATTCATTTCAAACCCGGCTTTATTTATAATTAGACGGATTAATTTGAGATCACAATTGCCATATATTGCCCAAAATAAATAATCTTTATCCATAGATAAATAAGTCATTTCTGCTCCAGCCTCAATAAGAATTTTAGAGGTTTCATATCTGTTTTCAACTATTGCCGAAAACAATAATGGCTTATCCGTTTTAATCATTCGATCATTCGGATTAATTTGATTTTCAGTTATTAGTTTTTTTATAAAATCTGGTTCATCCAATGGATAAATTGCAAGTCCGGCATCGTATAATATTGGGTTTATGCTTCTCCACTCAGCTTCTACCTCAACAACAACTTTATCTTCAGTTGATTTAAATTTATCCCAAATATCAGTCATGAGTTAATGTAATTTTACTTTAAGTTATTAAAAAACAAATGTATAAAATATTATTTAAGTGCAATTAGCCAATTTGCACTTTTATCGTTTTCTTGGATCTCTATCTATTTACCCAATTTCATATTCTAATTCCGAAATCTGATAAGTCAAGCTTAACATGAGGTAATATCAAAGGGAGCATAATTCGTAGCTTTTCGTTATCGAATCCATTTGGATATAGATAGGCCATTTGCCATGAGAAAAAGCATTTTGCTTTATACGCTAAATCTAAATAACGGAACAGCGAAATTTGCATATCATTAACTACTTCGTCGTCTTGAATGTTTAAGAGATAAATATTGTCTTCAATTATCCCATTTTCTTCTTTAAAGCAGGCAACAAGTTTCCAATGTCTGTCTAAGGGTAAAAAAGTGGCTCCGGGATATTTTGGACTTTTTAACCATTCGTTTGGATTCATCATTTCTTCAAATGGAACTATATTAAATGTTCCACCGAGTTCATGTTTTATACTTTCTACTTGAACACCATCTTTCAATAGGTTTTCCTTAATCCAAGGATTATTTACTAAATGAATATCATTCTTTCCAATGTTTAGATCCCAGGTCAGATTGATATAGTATAAAACTTCAATAAGTTCACCCTCAATTCTTTGGTAAGTTTTTTTTCATGCTCAATACTCTCTGTTGAATTGGGTTTTGCGAACTCTGCTCTAACAATGCGTGGTTCTATATCTCCACCGATGTCCCAAAAAGAAGAGAATTCAACATTAATCATTTTTTTATAAAAAACATCTTTAATATCCATATCTTTATCTATAAGTTAATTAACTCCACTCCTTTGAATTTTAAATTTACTTCAGACTAATCCCAAAATCTGCCAAATCAAGCTTAACATGAGGCAATATCAATGGGAGCATAATTCTAAGCTTTTCATTATCAAATCCATTTGGAAGTAGATAGGCCATTTGCCATGAG
>JBIKQC010000611.1:0-2563 GCA_044349855.1 Saprospira sp. | reverse complement strand
TAATTACACTGTATATGCTGATATAACAGATATAACAGGAGAAACAAGAAGTAAGCAAAGCTACGTCAGAGTGGGCTATATTGCCTTGGACGCAAATATTTCAGTAGATAACAATATTGAAAAAGAAAGCGTTGAATATTTCGAAATCAAAACAAAAAACCTGAACGGTACTTTTGAACGCGCTAAAGGCAAAATAAAAATTGAAAAGCTGGAAACGCCTAAAATTGCCTATCTCACAAGACTATGGGGTATTCCTGATTACTTCACGATGAAAAATGAGGATTTCAAAAAGGATTTTCCTGATTTTGCCATTAAAGATGAAGATAAAAATTACAATTGGCCTGTTGTTAAAACTGTTTATGAGACAGATTTTGACAGTAAAATTTCCGATAAACTGATGCTTAACGGCATTTCAGGCTGGGAACAGGGCAGCTATAAAATCACGATGCTAACAGCCGATAAATTCGGGGAAAAAATTGAGGTTGTTAAATATTTTGAGCTTTACAGCCGCAATGCTGACAAAACACCGGTTAATAATGTGCTTTTCTCGGCAGATAACAGTTTTAGCGTTGAACCCGGAGAAAAAATTACCATCGATTTCGGGAGTTTCGACCCCGAAGCCTATATTTTATATGAGGTTGAACATGAAAATAAACTGGTCAGCAGTGAATGGATTAGACCAAATGGCCGCAAAAAATTTGAAATTACCGTAGAAGAAAAGCATCGCGGAAACTTTGGCTTTCACCTGACTATGGTGCATAAAGGCCGTTTCAACCGTCAATCCGGAACTGTTTATGTTCCATGGACAAACAAAGAATTGGCTATTGAATACAGTACTTTCCGCGATAAACTGCTTCCTGGACAGGAGGAAGAATGGCGTGTAAAAATCAGCGGTGTCAAAAAAGATAAGGTTGCTGCTGAGTTTCTGACGGCTATGTATGATGCTTCTTTGGATGCATTTGCGGCAAACAGTTGGGGACTTTCTCTCTACAGCAATTACAACTCCAGCCTTGGCCCAATGGGCAATGTAGCTTTTTCTTCAGTTTCGTCACAAAGCTTGCGTACTGAAAACTGGAATATTCCTTTTTATTCCTCAGCGGCTCACCGTTATACAGATCTGAATTGGTTTGGCATGTCATTTTACGATTGGGGATATTATGGCAGTGGTGGCAGAAGAAGTTATAACGCTGAATCAGATTTTGCGGAATATGCTATTACAAAGTCTGCTGAGCCTAAAAAAAATGGGGTAAAAGAGAAAAAATCTTTAGAATCTCCTAATCCAACTCCGGCACCGAAAGCAGAAAGTGAAAAAGACAAGCTCGCTAAACCCGAGGAACCAAAAGCTGACGGGGATGAAGGCGAAGATATGGGCGATGTAAAGGTCCGAAGCAACCTGAACGAGACCGTATTTTTCTTCCCTCAGATGATGACTGATGAGAATGGAGATGTGATCATTAAATTCACCATGAATGAGGCGCTGACCAAATGGAAATTTATGTGGCTGGCACATACCAAGGATCTGAAAGTCGGCAGCGGCACAAAAGATGTTGTCACACAGAAAGACCTGATGGTGATGCCGAATGCACCGCGTTTCCTGCGTCAGAATGACGATATCTATTTTACCGCTAAGGTAAGCAATATGACCGATAAGGAAATGAAAGGCGAGGCCGTTTTGCAGCTTTTCGATGCCATCAGCATGAAAGCAATTGATGCGGAATTTGCCAATGGCACATCGAGACTCTCATTTACTGCTGCCGGAGGACAATCGGCTCCTTTGGTTTGGAAACTCAAGGTACCTGATATGTGGAACAATGCCGTTACTTATCGCGTAATTGCTAAAGCAGGAAATTATTCTGATGGCGAAGAAAGCAGTCTGCCTGTGGTCAGCAACCGAATGCTGGTTACGGAAACAATGCCTTTACCGATTCGTGGCGGACAGACCAAAACTTACGATTTCAAACGTATGGCAGAGCTGAGCAAATCTACAACGATGCGTCACCACAAATATACTTTGGAATTTACGCCGAATCCGGCTTGGTATGCCGTTCAGGCACTGCCATATATTATGGAGTATCCTTACGAATGTACCGAGCAGATTTTCTCCCGTTTCTATGCCAACAGCATTGCGTCAAATGTGGCCAATTCTCATCCTAAAATCAAAAAAGTATTTGATACTTGGAAAGATATTCAGCCTGATGCTTTGAAATCAAATCTGAGCAAAAATCAGGAATTAAAATATGCCCTTTTGGAAGAAACCCCTTGGGTATTGGCTGCACAAAGCGAGGAACAGCAAAAACGCGATTTGGGCGTATTGTTCGACCTGAACAGAATGGGTAATGAATTGGCTCAGGCCCGTGATAAAATGGCGGACCGTCAGTTAGCAAACGGTGGATTTTCCTGGTTCCCGGGTGACCGCGATGACTGGCATATTACACAATATATCGTGGAAGGTTTGGGACATTTGGATCAGTTGGGTGTAAAGGTCATTAAGTCTGATAAAAAAATCAGCAAAATGATGGAACGTGCCGTGAAATACACCGACGACCGATTGGCAGAGCACTAT
>JBIKQC010000612.1:0-2563 GCA_044349855.1 Saprospira sp. | reverse complement strand
GCCAAATTATTATGGCAAATATTTCTAAGCCGTTGATGTAAAAAAAAGACCTTTTTTAACACTTGATTCGCATTACTATTAAACATTCACCTAAAGTTAATACTGAAAACAACTATTTTGTTACTTTTTTTTCTTGTTTCATCAACTCTTCAAATTCTGCTATGGGCAGTTTTTTTCGGACGTTTTGCATTTATGCAAAACAATTCAAAGTCAATATTTTTAGAAAAACAACCAGTATCCATTATCATCTGTTCCAGGAATGAGGCTGCAAATTTACGTAAAAATTTACCAAAAATCCTTAACCAGGTTTATTTTGAATTTGAATTGATTGTAGTCGATGATGCCTCAGAAGATGAAACATCAATAATATTAAAGGAATTATCGGCAAAAAATCAACGGTTGTGCATTGTAAAACTCCAAAAAAAAGAACAGCCAGGAAAAAAAACAGCGCTTATTAAAGGTATTGAAGCTGCAAAATACAATTGGTTACTGCTTTGCGATGCGGATTGTGAACCTGCAGGAAGAGACTGGATAAGCACGATGATGTCTGCTGTAAAGTCAGATAAAACTGAAATCGTGCTTGGTTACGGACCTTACAAAAAATATCCAACTCTGATTAACAGTTGGATCCGCTTTGAAACAGTTTATACCGCTATGCAATATTTATCTGCAGCAATCTGGAAAATTCCTTATATGGGCGTAGGCCGAAACTTATTGTACAAAAAATCAATTTTTGAAAGATATAAAAATGCGCTGACTGACAATTTAGCTCTGGCTTCAGGTGATGACGATTTGTTTATCAATGCTGCAGCAAATTCAGAAAATACTGAAGTATGTGTAAATCCCAAAAGTTTTGTATTTTCAGAACCAAAAGATAGTGTTTCAGCGTTGTACTTACAGAAACAAAGACATTATTCTGTTGGGACTAAGTATAAGACCCCTCACAAAATCGTTCTGGGAATTCTAAGTTTATCTCATTTTTTATTTTGGTTGTTTCTGATTCCTGCTTTGTTGACAGCCCCTAAAATTGCAATAAGTTTATTTTTTATTAGAGTTGTTATTTTCTTGTTCGTATTTTCTAAATGGAGTAATGTTTTAAACGAACAAAACATTATATTAAAAATTTTGTTATTTGATTTGTGCTTACCTATCTACTTTATGATATTTGCTCCATCATTATTTCTTAAGCAGCGCAAAACATGGAAATGAATAATTTATCGGACAAGGCACTGGAAGATATTCAATTGATCTGCAAAGCAGTAGAACAGGATAATCAGGCAGCCTACAGTATACTTATGGATCGTTATCGAGATTCTATATATCATACTATGCTCAAAATGGTTAGGAATCATGATGATGCTGAAGATCTTACTATTGAAGCCTTTGGTAAAGCTTTTCATAAACTCTCAAGCTATACGCCCACCTTTGCCTTCAGTACCTGGCTTTTTAAGATTGCTACTAACAATTGTATCGATTTTATTCGAAAAAAAAGGATGAAAACATTTTCTATCGATGGTACTATACAGGAAGATGGTGTTGAGGATTTTACTTTTATGCTAAAAGCCAATTCTCTCAATCCCGAAGAAAGCTATATCTTAGAGCAGCGAAGCAAATTCCTAAAAATGATGATGGAAAAACTCAACGATAAATATCGTCAGATGATTGAACTGCGTTATTTTGAGGAACTTTCCTACCAGGAAATTTCTGAAAAATTGGAATTGCCAATCGGAACAGTGAAAGCCCAATTGTTTAGGGCAAAAGAACTACTGTTGGAAATTTTTAAATCGAGTGAAGGTGGGCTTTAAATTTTGAAATCTGCCAAAACTATTTCTTTTTCTTTTCAGAAGCCTTCCTGATATTATATTCCAAAGCTTCCAAGATTATTTCAACAACATAATCTTCATAAATATCCGATTCCTTTTCAAATACTAAGTGCCGTATCTGTTTATTATACTCTGCCAACAGAATTCCCGGCCTTGGATTCATTTTAACACCATAAACCAGTCCCAGCACCACTTTTCCTTTTTGTACTGTGAGATAAAATAATTCTCCATCGTAATTATAAAAAGGTATTTTGTATTTAAATTTTTCCTGAACATCAGGTATGCAGGCAAAAATAAGCATCCGCAAAGCATGGATTATTTCTCTATGCTTTGCGGATGTTAAATTTTCAATATATTCCTCAGCTCTTGGATCGAACATTTTATGTCAGATTTAACTAACCTATTCCTTAATAAACATCCATTTTACCAATTCTCTAAGTGTAGTCTTTTTTCCGTACATCAATATTCCTGCCCGATAGATCCTGCCGGAAATCCAGACAAAAAGCCAACAGTTGGCAATAAGCAAGGTCAAAGAAAGCAATATTTGCCAGATTGGGGGTTCAAACACAATACGGGCCGGCATTACAACAGGTGAAAACAGTGGAAAAATAGAAGCAAAAACGCCCAAACTGCTGTTTGGATCTTCAATAACTGCAATACCGATGTAAAAAGCCATAATAACAGGTATTACTACGATCATTGTCAGCGACTGCCCCTCGCCCCAATCATCGCCCATCGCA
>JBIKQC010000610.1:0-2565 GCA_044349855.1 Saprospira sp. | reverse complement strand
AATTGAATAAGATGAAAAAAAAGCCCCATAGGGCTGACCTTTTTGATTGTTTAAAAAGGTTTTGTGAATATATTAGTTTTATAAAATCCAACCCTTGATTCACATTATTAATTCACCATAAGTAATTGATCAGCCACCGGACTTTTTAGTGTTTTTATAGCCTAAATCCAATAAGATAGCCAAGACCTTTGTTACCTGATCGCCCTGAATAATAATTTCACCATCTTTTGCCGATCCGCCTACGCCACATTTTGTTTTGAGCGTTTTTCCCAAGGTTTCCAAATCATCTTCGGTTCCATTAAAACCGCTAATAATAGTGACTTCCTTCCCTTTGCGTTGTTTGCGGTCTATTTGTACTCGCAGTTTTTGCTGTTGAGGCGGAAGTGTTTCTATTTGTTCATCTTCACCGTCATTAAATACAAAATTAGGATCGGTGGAGTAGAAATTGAGTTTTTCTTTCTTTGCCATAATGGTGATTTGATGTGCGGATCCCGTCTTTGGTCGGGACAAGTTATGCGGATCTCGTCTTAGGCCGAGACAAGTTATGCGGATTTGATGATTTGATGTGGGATACCGTCTAAGGACGGGACAAGTTGTGATAATGTGCGAATTTTTTACTTAATTCCGAGTTTGTCAAAAGTCTTTATTTTATTTACAAAATGTTGAAATACAATGCTTTTTTTGTAAAGACCTTTTTCGTTGAAAATGGCTTTTTGTTGAAAGGCTAAGGCATTGATTCGTCTGTTATTCTCTTTTCGTTTTTTCCAATGCCGGCTCAGTTGACCAAAAAAATGCCAATGTGCCCTCAAAATAGCTAAAATATGGCGAAACTTACCTTTTGTGAGAAACATTCCTCCGGCAATGCCATCGAGTATCAATCTAAAAAATACAGTACCTACAGCAGCAGAAGCTGTTTCTTTGTTTTTTAACAAAGTAGTGAGGCTGTTTCTGAAATTCAGGTAAACCTTTTTGGGACTTTCAACAGGAAGAGTTCCTCCGCCAACATGCCAAACCTTTGATTCGGAACAGAACATTACTTTGTAATTGGCCTTTTTTAGTCGCCAGCAAAAGTCAATTTCTTCCATGTGAGCAAAATAATCAGCGTCAAATCCGCCAAGATCATTGAAAAGCTTTGCGCGGACAAACATTGCAGCACCGCTGGCCCAGAAAATTTCAGCATTGTCATTGTACTGACCGTTATCTTTTTCCAATTCTCCGAAAATACGCCCGCGACAGAAAGGGTAACCCCACTTGTCCATCCAACCGCCGGCCGCACCTGCATGTTCAAAAAGATTATCCTGACCATACATTAAAATTTTAGGCATCGCAGCTCCGATTTGTAGATCTGATTCCATGAGTTCTATAACAGGATCTATCCAGCTGGGACTTACTTCCACATCAGAATTAAGTAAAACAAAATAATCACAATGTTTTATCTGCTGCAAGGCCAAATTATAACCTTGGGCAAAGCCGTGATTTTCTGCAAGTCGGATAATGAAATTAGAAACTTTTTGTTCTGATTGACTGACTGTGAAATTTTCAAAACCAATGCTTTGCAAATAGGCGATAGAATCGTCGGAAGAACCATTGTCGGCAACATAGAGCTCCAAATTCGAATAGGTCGAAGCCAGTACCGATGGGAGAAATTTCTCTAAAAAATTACGTCCGTTCCAGTTAAGAATTACAACGGCAACCAATGGTTTATGTTGGTTTATATTTGTCAAGTTAAGTTGTTTTAGTTTGATTTATGAACCACGGGATTTAGGTCAAAATAATGTCTTTCAATCTATTCAGCGCTGCATCCATATCTTTTTGCAGTTGCGCTTTCAGTTCATCAAGACTATCGAATTTTTCATCTGCTCTCAAAAAATCAATAAAATCAATTTTTACAGTTTTGTCATAGATGCTGTCATGAAATTCAAAAATATGAACTTCGATAGCACATTCAAGGCCTTCATCGAGGGTAGGTCTGCTTCCGATATAAAGCATTCCTTTGTATTGCTGCTCATCTATATGTATCAATACCGCATAAATGCCGACAGGCGGAATAAGTTTATGTTTATCTGGCACCGAGATATTGGCAGTGGGAAATCCCAAAGTTCTGCCAATCTGCTTTCCGCCGACAACTGTGCCCTGAATTGCATAAGGATAACCTAAAAGTTTATCAGCAAGGGCTACATCGCCCATTTCCAGAGCAGTTCTTATCTTAGAAGAACTGACTGCAATGCCGTCAACTTCCTGTTTGGAGATTTCAATTACAATGAATCCGTATTTATCCTGAAATTTTTTAAGATATTCAATATCTCCGATTCTTCCTTTGCCGAAACGATGGTCATAACCGATGACAATAACTTTTGGATGAAAATATCTGACTAGAAAATCTTCGATATACTCGTCGGGACTCTGTTCGGAGAAGTTTTTTGTGAATGGAACTACCACTAAATTATTCATGCCGCACTGTTCCAAATGAGCCGCCTTTTCATCGAGTTGACAAAGTAACTTCATACCCGCATCAACTCCTTTTTGTTCGGCAAGGGCAATTCTTGGGTGTGGATAGAAAGTGAC
>JBIKQC010000153.1:0-8949 GCA_044349855.1 Saprospira sp. | reverse complement strand
CTTCGCTTGCTGTGACCCCAAATCCATTTTCAGCCAGTTGAATAGCCGGTTCAACGAGTTCCTTCCAAGGAAGTTTGCCATATTTTTTGTGTGCCTCATACATACCGGCTACCGAACCCGGTACACCGGATGCCAAATGTCCGTGCCGGCTTAGACTGTCAATAGCATTGCCTTTTGCATCAAGATACATATTTCTTGATGCGGCCAGTGGTGCTTTTTCCCTAAAGTCCAATGATGCGGTCTCTCCCTCCATATCCCGATAAACCAAAAATCCCCCACCTCCAATATTTCCGGCTTTGGGGTAAACAACTGCCAGCACAAAATGTACTGTAACCATAGCATCTATAGCATTGCCGCCTTTTTTTAGGATTTTATTTCCGGCTTCCGATGCCAATGGATGGGCAGAAACCACCATCCCATTTTCAGAAACAAGTTCTTTAGAAATTTTGTAGTTCTGTGCCTGAATACTTACAGACAGGACTATTGATAAAATGCAAAAAATTAAGTGCTTCATGAAAATGGGGATTGTAAAATTGAAGGCAAAAGTATAATAAGGATAAATATTAAAACAGTTAGAAACCAGCTCACAAATTAAACAGTTTTAGTGATTATTACAATTGAAAAAACCCTTCTTTTTTGAATGGAAGGGTTTGATTAATTTTGTACTTAAATTTCTAATTTGTAATTATTAATTATTAATTATTTAAGATCATATTTCTTAACAAAAACCAATTTGTTATTTTTCCAAACGTACTCTTCCATTCTGCGAGTGTCATACACAATTTCATCACTTTCGGAACAGCCTGATTCTTCCTTCATCAAGATTGTGTTTGCCTTTCCGCTTTCGTCGCCCGGATATATGAAATCTTCACTTGAAAAGCAGGGAGCATCGGCACCGCTTTGCAGGTGTTTTACAAAATACAGCTTTTTGCCGTCCCAAAAGAATATGTGATTGCCGAAGGAACCGCCGCAAAAATTATCGCTATATTCAATATCCAAAATACTCTCTACGCCGCTTACGCCTTTGTTGGCAAGAAGATCGGCGTAACGTGCAGTAGATAGGCTGCCTTTGCCGTCGTATTCCAATTTTTGTATTTCTTTGTTGTTTTGGCAAACCCTGATTTGCATGGTCACAGCATCAGTTTCATAATCAGCCATTTTCTTTTTTACAACTTTGGAAATCCCTACCAAAAAAATCAGATCGGGATTGGAAGCTGACTTTAGATTGCTGATGGAAAGGAAACCTGCCCAGATATAGCCTGTTTTTCCATTTGCGGATACTTTTAACCATGGAGCACTGAAACCGTTCAATTCAAAATCAGTTTCTGTAACCTGCAATATTTTTAGTTCAAAACCTATTGGAAGTTTAGTAACAACCTCACTTTTTGCATCCGGTTTTGAACGAAGATTTACAGCATCCGCCAAAAGAAAGTAGTTTTGATCTGCTTCGATCTGATAATACTGATTGTCCTGAGCACTAAGCTGAAGTGATAACAATAAGGCAAATACAAACAAGATTTGTTTCATAATTATGATTTTTTGAATTTGGAATAATACAACTCTCTGCAAAAACAAAGCCGATAACTATCACAAAGATAATTATCGGCCGGAATTATTTAATCAGCTGTGCTAAAAAGAAATGAGCGGATTATTTTATACCCAATTTTTTACGGAGTTCCTTAGGAATACCGTCTTTGTGCACCATGATATTAGTGGTTTTATATTTAAAATAAGCTTCAGATGCGTAGAAATAACCATCGCAGTCATTGGCTTTTCCCCAAGAGTTTTTCACAATAAAATATTTTGTACCAACCTGATCTTTTACCAATCCGGTAAAGTGCATGCCGTGGTCATCCTGAGTCTGATAGTTATCATAAGCAACCTGACGCATTTCAGATGTGATGGTTTTTTCTTTTACAGGTGCATCGAAGGCAGAGCTGGTTTTTGATGCTCCCGCATCGTTGAATTGGGCGTTGTCACGGCCTTTTACCTGAATTGTTGACTCATCTTCAGGTACAATAGCCAAACCATCGCGGAAAGAAAATCCTTTTTCGGAAACATCGCTCGCCCAGGCAACACCATAACCTTTGGTGACGGCATGTTCTGTGATTTCCATCAATTCTTCCAAAGGAACATTGTAGTTCAGACCAAAAGCCCAGTTATCCGGAACTTCTAACACAAATGGCTGATAATATGGCTGATGTGTGAAAGAGGTAATGAGTACATAGTCATCCATATCCAAACCCAATTCTTTGGCAAAGCTCATGGGCGTATATTTTTTACCCTGATAGGTAAATTCGGCAGGAACTGTACCCAAGTAAGCATCCAAAATACCGGCAATAGCTTTTTTCCAGGAAGTGGTGAGTTTACCCTGTGGATTTTTAACGATCTGTTCTACAACAGCGCGAAGGATTGCATCCATTTCAGCGTGGTTGTGCACAGTTTCACCGTATTCCAAACCTTTATAAAATTCTTCGGGCACAATGCCGTATCTTTTGGCTACGTAAGGAATGTCGTAAAAAGCACCGCCGGGACCAAAATTGAAATTGCCGTGCATGCGTACATAGTTGATTGCTTTTTCTTCATAAGCTTTGCGTGCGATAAACATTTCCGAAAGGTTGTGTTTGCCTTTACCCATGCGTATGAGTTCCGACTCGAAAAAGGAGAGTGTGGAAAAACTCCAACAGGTTCCGGTGCGGCCCTGGCTCTGCACTTCAGTGGCTTCGATGTCTTTTACAACTGTAAAATAATATCCGCCATCCTTTTTATTGGTCATTTTGGCGGTCTCCTGTGCATTCAGCGTGCCTGCCATTACAAAAAAGGCCAGCGCAAAGGTTTTTAGTTTTTTGAACATATCAGTTAACTGTTTTTGTACAATGAAATTTCATCAACAGCAAAGTTAATAAAATCTATTGGACCCCCGAGGATCTATGGCAGAATAAAAAAGGGGTTTTGTCGAAAAGTGGTTGTTACTCATTGTATATGTGCTGCATATTTTTTGACGGCAATTTATAAAATCAGCCTTCTTCCAATTTTGGGGAATTTTTCCAAATAGATTCAATTCAGGCACAAAATTGTTCGAACAGCTAATTCAATACTTACTTGAATTTGTCTGACGAATGCATTAGATTTGTATACCATTAGATTTCTAAGGGTTAATACTAACTTGCTATGAGAATGCCATTAAGCGGAAGAATAATAAAAAGCGGATTGAAACTGTATAGGCGCATAGCTTCTCAGGCCAAAAAAAAACCTGTCAATCTTCAGACCGATACATTGAAATCGCTGCTTAAGAAAGCAGAGCATACAGATTTTGGCAAACGATATGACTTTTCAAAAATTTTGAAAAGTGACGATATAAGTAAAGCTTATCAGTTGGCGGTGCCCATTCATGATTATGATAAAATTTACGAAGAGTGGTGGTGCCGACTGCTCGAGGAGGAACAGGATGTTGTATGGCCCGGTAAAATCAGGTATTTTGCGCTAAGTTCAGGTACTTCGGGCAGTCCCAGCAAATATATCCCGGTGAGTGATGATATGATAAGGGCTATGCGCCGCACCTCAAAATTCATGCTATCACACTCTACACTTTTGGGTTTACCACCTGCATTTTATGGACGACAGTTCCTCATGTTGGGGAGTTCTACAGAGTTTACTAAAAAAGGGGATCTTATCATTGGGGATGTTTCAGGAATTAATTCCAGTAACGTTCCTTTTTGGTTTAGAAATTTCTACAGACCCGGAAAAGAAATTACAAAAATTAAAGACTGGAACAGCCGTATAGAAGCCATTGCAAAGAAGGCAAAGGATTGGAATATTTGTACCATTTCAGGAATACCGTCTTGGGTTCAGAAAATGATAGAAAAAGTAATTGAATACAATAATGTAAGTAATATTCATGAAATTTGGCCTAATTTTCAGGTTTATGTAACCGGCGGAGTAGCATTTGGCCCTTATCGCAAACGCTTCGAACAGCTGACTTCAAAACCGATTATCACACTCGATACCTATTATACCTCCGAAGGATGTCTAGCTTGTCAAACACGTTTGGACAATGAAAATATGCCTATGGAATTGGTATTGAAAAATGGCATTTTCTTTGAGTTTATACCTTTCAATGATGATAATTTTGCGAACAGTCAAATTCTGCCCTCAGCTAAAGCGATTTTAATTGATGATGTAGAGGAAGGTGTTGACTATGCTATTCTTTTAAGTACTTGTTCCGGTGCTTGGCGATACATTTTGGGTGATACTGTAAGATTTGTCAATAAGGATCGTGCAGAAATCAGAATTACCGGCAGAACTAAGCATTTTTTGAGTATTACGGGAGAGCATCTTTCCATTGAAAATATGACTTCCGGTATTGAAGCGATGGAAAAGGAATTTGATCTGAATTTGCCGGAATTCACAGTAAAAGCCTTGAAAGTGGACAATCATTTTGAACATCACTGGTTTGTAGGTTCAGACAAGGATTTTGATAATGAACTGTTTGCAAAAAAACTTGATGACAAACTATCGGAAATAAACGATGACTATGCTACGGAAAGAACACAGAATTTGCTTTGTTTTATAAAGGTTCAACGTTTGCCGGTTAATATTTTTTTTAATTGGTTGCAGAGCAAAGGCAAAATGGGAGGGCAGGCAAAATTTCCAAGAGTGATGAATGAAACACAATTTATTGAATGGAAAGAATATATTAAAAATTATGAGTAACAATCAGCATGGCATAGTCCTTTTCGACGGAGTCTGCAACCTTTGTAACGCCTCGGTTCAGTTTATACTGAAGAGAGATAAAAAAGCTTATTACCGTTTTGCTTCACTGCAGTCTGATGCGGGAAGGGATCTTTTGAAAAAATACAATCTGCCTGCCGAGGGGATTAATTCTATTGTCGTTATTGAAAAAGATAAAGTTTATCAGCGTTCGACAGGAGCCTTGCGTATTGCACGTAAACTTAGCGGAGGCTGGTTTCTACTTTATGCTTTCATTATTATTCCGGCATTTATTAGAAATGCTGTGTATAGTTGGGTGGCTAATAACCGTTATCGCTGGTTTGGTAAAAAAGAAGAATGTATGTTGCCACTGCCTGAATGGAAGGGTCGATTTATCGGCTAGTCCCGCACCTATGCACGCAATGCAATGCGAGAATTAACAATCAACAAAGCTATCAATGCAGCATTCAAGTCATAAATGCAACTTTTTACATTAAATGTGTAGGTTAAAAAATATGCTCTAAAAAAAACAGTCCCGAAATTTTTCGGGACTGAATGGAATCACAATCTATACACCAACACTAAAATTGCAAAAATATAGTTAATAAAGCACTATGAATTTTTTAAAGGCGACGCATGATAGGTTTTTATATGCGGCCCAAGGAATAGTCGGGAATACATACGCATAATGGAAATCCCTCCCATAATATAACTGAGGGAGACAAACGTAGCCAACAGGTAGTCGCCTTCATGAATGTGACTCAAAATAAGATCTTCTCCTATAAATGAAGTCGTTATGGGAAACCCCATCAATCCCAAACAGGAGAGAAGAAATACAACGGAAAGCGTACGGTATTCGAAGGCATGCCCATAGTATTGGTTAAGGCTGTAATACTGTGGTTCTTTACGTTTCAGATATTCTAAAGCAAAATATCCAATAATTGCAGAAGGAATTATTCCGCTTAGAAATAGGATAGTATGAAGAATATCGAAATGCTCATTGTGAGAAACAGCCAATGCTACCCAAAAATAATTCAGCAGAATCATAGACCAGGCCATTTTTGGATGATCTCTTTCCCCAAATGCTCTTAAAACCATTAAAAGTCCAATGCCGGCAAAAACCTCAGATAGATAGGGCTTTATGATGGGAGGAACAATCGTATTATTCACTAATAGGAAAATTCCCAAAAGAAAACTCGGAATAAAGAAAACTAAGAGATTTCTGGTATTGAGAAAATTGAGATTATGTCCCAATTTTTTCAGTGGGCCAAAAAGCCCTTTGTTCATAATTCTATCCAAATTCCATTCTTTCACAGAAAGCATATAAAAACTGTACTCCAATCGTCGGGGTAAAGAATCTTCCATGGATCTCGGGCGGGCGGTGTAATTGTACAACTGTTCACGGATTCGGTAGCTGGCAATTGAAGGAGAAACCAAGAGCTGATAGCTTCTCAGGAATGCATTTCCTGCAAAATGGATCAGTGCAAGCACTTCAAGACCGGCTGCTACTTCAATAAACATAAGCCCGATCTGTGAGATAGAAGCATATGCAATCTGTGTTTTTACAGTTGTTTGAACCCTACCGATTTGTGCGGCAATAATTGCTGTAAGCAGTCCCAAAACGGCAATGGCAATTCTAACACTTATCTGCTCTTCCCAAAGCGGAAAGCTGCGAAGCAGTAAAAAAACACCAAAATGCACAGATAAAGAACCGTAAAAAATGGCACTTGAAGGAGTTGGTCCTTCCATCGCCCTTGGTAACCAAGAGCAAAAGGGCAATTGAGCCGATTTTGCAGCTGCAGCCAAAAGAATCATCAGTGCAATAAAAATACCTTCACCACTGTGCTGACTGATGTGTTCGTGTACCAATTCAGCATTTTCAAGTTTTAAAAAAGTTATGTTTTCATGCCAAAGATGGTGACTTGCCCACATTGCCAACAGGATTCCTACATCGCCAATACGATAGATGGAAAAAACTTTTACGGCATTTCTAACGGGCAGGTACCTTTCGCGGTAGAAGGCGATCAGAAAAAATGAAGATAAGCCCAAGATTTCCCAACCGATAAAAAGGGTTTCAAAATTTCCTGAAAAAATTGTCCAGTTATAACCTAAGTAAAGCAGCAGTATGCTGTTGTAAAAATCCTTATAACCTTTTTCCCGATGCAAATAGTAGCGCGAATAAATTGTGATTAGGAAAGTAAGTGAAGCCCCGACAAAAAGATAGACTGCAGTAATCTCATCAAAGAAAAAATCTATTAGAAAAACATAATCTTTAGATTCAAAAAGCGAGATCTCTTTAAGGTTCAGTACAGGTGCTCCCTGAATTATCCAGTAGGTTACAAAGGGAACGAAAATAAAAAGTTGTAGTCCGGCAGTGTAATAGGCAATCATAGAAAGCCATTTTTCCTGTTTAGGCTTAAAAAATAAACTTAAGACAAAGCCAAGAATAGGAAGCAGGATGAAAATCTGAATATATGGTGTTAAATCCATTTCAATACAATAGTTCTTAGTCTGAAAAATCAGAAATTAAAAATCATTTAAAGAATAATAATTTACAGAATAGTCTGAAAATTAATCATTCAAAATGTAGACCGGGAAGTTATCTTCTTTCGACTCAATCAATGAATTGAAGTCGTTTTTAGCTTCCAGTGTTTTTGCAATCGGACTATACTCCACAAAATTCTCGTCTTTGAAATAATAGAAAATATGTGTGTCGGGATTGACAACCACTAAGTGGACCCATTCATTTTTGAACCACTCATAAGTGGCCGGATTAGTTTGAATAACTTTGAGTGCTACTTCAGGATAATGTTCAACTATCATCAAAAGACGAACAGGGTCATGTACTTCAATCATCTGAGTTGGCAAACCTGTACGCAGGTCGCCGTCCATGCCGTTTGCTACACCAATGAGTCCCATTACATTATGCGGTAACTTGGTTCCGGCTCCAAGACGATACATATCCACTCTCGAAAAGTAGTATTCCAAGTTGATACCACCGCAGACAGGCGCAGCAGCATTCAGAATATTCAACAGGTATTTTCCTTCCGGATCGACTTTGTAGTCGAAAGAATTCATAAATGCCCTGCGATCTAAAAACAGGTGATCGGTCATTTCCCTGCGGCCGACAATACAGAGTGCATTTGTGGCATGGTTCAATTCAGGTCGTGGTTCAAAAAGCGATACGGCACGAAGTTTAACCTTCTCATGAACTTTTTCGGGATTGTCATGAGAATCGGTAAGATTGAAACGACGGGAACGTTCTTTTGCGTTTAAAGATAATGCATTGATAAACAAAACATTGTTGTGCATGTGAAGCTTTTTGTTTTCTTCACTGAGAATGTTCTCGTCATAGAATTCAATCTCATCTCGCGTAGTTTCATGTAAACCGCCCACAAACTGAGTCTTTTCGGGAATCACTATGCCTCTTTTGGCCAATTCTGCTCTGACCTTTGGATGATTACCTATAAATGCGATGGCTCTTGCATTTACAGATCCCGGACGGCCGCTGCAGGCGCCACAGTCATAACCTGCATAATGCGTATTGTTAACACTGCTTGCACCATGACCGATTGCATAAATAATGGGTGCAAAATTTTCAACCAGTCCAATGCTTTTAAGCAGTCCTTCCAAACGATTACCCATTTCTTCAATCGTGTAACCAACTTGTAGACCATAAAGCTTTTCATTGGGATCCGTATTTTCAATCTGCAGTACAGAATTGTTATCCATGTGTCTGAATGAACTTACAACCATAGCGTTTTGCTTTGGTCTGAATACATTCATAGTCAGTTGTATAATGGACCAAAATCCAAGGGTTAAAGACACAAGCCAGCCTCCAAGCAATGAATGACTCTGTTTGGTAAAATGCGCATCAGTGCCTCTTTTGTTTTTTGAAGCTTCTTCTATTATGATATGCTTAGGTGAAACAGGAGCGGGACAAATTTTGGTACAGAATTTACTGTGTTCGGGCTGAAAGAAACTGTCAATACCAAAAAATCCAGGTGTACCGAAAGTTTTACATTCGGCATCCAGTTTTTCAATATAGCGGCGAAAAGAACATTCTCTGTCGTCAATACAAAGCATAGCCTGAAAACTTCGGCCATTATGTGTGCTTTGCAATTTTTCAGCCTGCTTAAAGCCTTTCAATACCTGATCATAGTATGACCATTCGAAAGTTTCCTGCCAAAGGCTGTAAACTTCATAAAGTTCATTGTATTCAATAGGCGCAAAAAGGTC
>JBIKQC010000152.1:0-8966 GCA_044349855.1 Saprospira sp. | reverse complement strand
CGGTTGGTCAGGGTTCTCTCGATGAAATTAGACTGGCGGGCAGCTATGCCTGTGCCACACCCGATAGTTTTATAGCCATCAACACACCGCCTTTTGCTGCTTTTAGTACAACTCCAAGCGATGGAATTGGTCCTTTGTCAGTTAGTTTCGATGGTTCTGCCTCGGCAGATGCAGACGGTCCTTTAGTACCGGAGTATATTTGGAATTATGGCGATGGCAAAATCGACACGACTTTTACTCCTTTCACATCTCACACTTACGATTTTCTGGGAGTTTTCATACCTACTTTACGCATCAGAGACTCGGGCGGATTGATTCATACCGCTTATGGAAGACTGACAGTGAGAGATTCATCGGGCCAATATCCTTGCTACGCTTATATGGAGTCGACTTCAAGACCCTCTTGTTCAAACAGTTTTGGTTCAATTAGGGTTAATCCGGGTAATGCCGGAGTAAGCATTTTCAATTCAACAGGCAATCCAATTACAACAGCTGATAATGCTTTCCATTTCGATAGTCTCAATGTAGGTATCTACACAGTTTTGGTTTCCAATGCAGCTGGTTGTCGCGACAGTTTCAGGCTTAATATGAGTTTTGATAGCAGCAATTGCGCGGGCTGGACTGCCCCAAGCTGTTTGAATCTGGGTATCAATCTCGACGGGACAAGTTATTATGACCGACAAAGAGTTTTCAAAAACTTTTTCTCGGATGCCGGAACCTGGATAACTTTCAATGCAAGCGGCTCTAGCCCCTGGGACTCTCAAATGCAAAATGAGATGCCAACAGACTCATCGGGCTACCCACTTCAAATTCCTTTCAGCAGTAGTCTGGGCCCACAAAAAGTAAGAGGTATCATTTCAGCTATTGGGCATATGCCTCCCGGTGATTATGTGATGTTGTATGATGGCAGCGGGACGTTTCAGCTAAACGGCATGACATTGATTTCCTCGGTTCCAGGTCGGATTGAGTTTAGAATCCAGGCGGGTTACTACAACAATGTCTGGTTCAATATCGATTCTTCGGCTTTGGGCAATCATGTAAGAAATATCAGAATTCTAAGACCGCAACACGAACAGAATTATCTTCAGAATCCTTTCTACGAGGTCTTTCTTGATAAAATTCAGCCATTTTCCACCATTCGTTTTATGGATGTACTGGCTACCAATTCTGCTTTTCCGCATTTGGAATGGAATGATCGCAAAAAGAGACAATTTTATTCTCAAAGTATTAATTTTGGAATGTCCTACGAGCATATCATCGAAATGGCGAATATCACCCAAAAAAATGTCTGGATAAATATACCGCACACTGCTTCGGAGGATTATATTCGTAAAATGGCGCAAATGTTCAGAGATAGTCTCGATTGTAATCTTGAAATTTACCTGGAATATTCCAATGAAGTCTGGAATTGGATGTTCCCACAAGCACATGAGGTCTCTGAAAATGAACCTCAAAATATTGCCTACCCTCGTCGATATGCCGAACGTTGCCGCAAGGCCTTTAAAATATGGAATGAAGAATTTACCGATGAACCTACACGTCTACATAGAGTGCTGAATACACAGGCAATGTATCCGACCTATGGAGCTATGGTATTAGCACATTTAAATCCCGATGAATACGATTATCTAAGTCCTGCCTGGTATTTTAGTTACAATGGCTCGGCCTGCGCAGCAAATTTTGATTCGACTACTACTGCTGCCGAAATCATTCAATGCTCAAGAGATTATTGGCGTAGCACCTTGCCGACGATCAAAACAGATTATAGAAACGCTTCGCTTTACGGCAAAAAAATTGTCAATTACGAAGGTGGACAGCACATGACAGATTTTGGAGTTTATCCCCATACACAGGCTGTTTGGGATGCTCAATTTCATCCCGATATGTACAACCTTTACAATGAGGTAATCGATACACTCAAGAAAATGGGAACCGACTTGGCTATTGCCTACAACCTCGCCCGAATCAATGAAACGGGCTGGGGCTCATTTGGGCACCTCGATGATATTGACATTGTACCCGATAGCAGCAATGCCCCTAAATGGATGGCGTTAATGCACAATATTTGTCCCTTGATGCCGCAACCTGTTTTCGACAGCAGCCTCATTTATGATAATGATATGCTAAGCGCCCAATTTGGGGCGAATGCTTACCAATGGTTCGATTGTGTAAACGGCTTGCCTTTATCGGGCGAAAACAGCGCTACGCTTAGTCCGGTTCCACCCGGTTCTTATCGTGCAGAACTTAGTTTCGGGGGATGTACTTATAGCACTGCTTGTTTTACCGTTACAAATTCTGAAAAGCTACCAAAAAGTAAACTTAGCATCATACCAAATCCAAACAGAGGTAGCTTTTGGGTGAATTTTGAAGCATCGGGTACAGCTGTCATTTATAATATTCAAGGATTAAAAGTATTTGAAAAGCAGGTCGATAGTCCACAGCAAATTGATTTGCAGGATTTACCAAAGGGGCTTTATTTACTAAATTTCAATGGAGAAACCCTTAAGTTTATATTGTATTAAAACTAAAACAACTAATCATAATCCTAGTAGACATTTTTCAGGATAAAAAGCTTGAAAATCCCTAAAACCCTGGTAGGAAATCTGTAATAGCCATGTTTTATCAGTTACTGCACATAAATCATTCAGCTATTTCAAAATAAGCAATAATTGACTATTTTTACAGTTGATTTGAAAACAGCATAAAAAACAGTTATATGAAAATCATCATACCTATGGCTGGTCGCGGTACAAGACTGCGTCCACACACACTCACAGTTCCAAAACCATTGGTGCCGGTGGCAGGAAAACCAATTGTACAACATCTTGTAGAAGATTTGGCAAAGGCCTATTCCGGTAAGATAGATGAGGTAGCTTTTATTATCGGTGACTTTGGAACGGCTGTAGAAAAACAGTTGGTTTCCATGGCCGAAAGAATGGGGGCCAAAGGCAGTATTTATTATCAAAAAGAGCAGTTGGGCACAGCACATGCCATTCTCTGCGCTCAGGAAAGTATGCAGGGGCCTGTCATTGTGGCCTTTGCTGATACCTTGTTTAAAGCCGATTTTAAATTTGATGACAGTCAGGAAGGCATAATTTGGGTAAAACAGGTGGCCGATCCTTCAGCTTTCGGAGTGGTGAAACTGGATGAAAAAGGCCACATAACAGATTTTGTGGAAAAACCTGATACTTTTGTCTCTGATCTTGCCATCATCGGTATATATTATTTCAAAGATGCAGAATATCTGCGATCGGAACTTCAGTTACTACTCGATAATAACCTCCGCGAAAAAGGTGAATATCAGTTGACCAATGCACTGGAAAATATGAAGCGGAAAGGTACTAAATTTTCAACGCATACCATTGAAGAATGGCTCGACTGCGGCAATAAAGAAGCTGTATTGGCAGCTAATCACCGTGTATTGGAAATCAAACCTGAAGCAGCAACTATTGCAGCTGATGCGCATTTGGAAAATGTCACAATTATTCCGCCGGTTCATATCGGTTCGGGTGCACATATCAAAAATTCGGTCATTGGCCCGCACGTGACAATTGGCCGTGGTTGCCGCATTCAAAATTCAGTCATCAGCAGAAGTCTAATTCAGGATGCCGGTAAAATTACTGCCAAAATTTTAGATAATTCCATGTTGGGCAGCTCGGTAGAATTGTCAGGAACTGCAGCAGAATTGAGTTTGGGTGATTATTCCATAGAGAAATAGTTTTTAGACAGTTAATAAAATTTAAGTAATATTTAATTTATTGTAATTGATTGACTGTTATTTAATTATATTTATTTTTAACTTTATATTTATTTCTCTTGGTGCTTTAGCAGGATTTTTGCCGTTTCGGTTTTAGAACTACATCCGATATGAACATAAAAAATATTCAGTCTATTCTAATATTCCTTTTTGCCCTTTCAATGCAGGTTTTGCATGCCCAAAAACCTGTGGATACCCGTCCGCAGGAGAAAGAAGTAATGTTGGAGAAATTATTTATTGAAGCAACAAGAGAAAAAATATTGGGCAATAGGGATGATGCTATTGGTAAATACCTTGAGGTTTTACAGAAAGACCCTAAAAACCATATGGCAGCCTACGAATTGGCTACATTGTACAAAGCTTTGGATAAATTTGATAAAGCCTTTGAATATAGCGGTGCAGCAGTAGAACTGGATAAAAAAAGTATCCTGTATACAGATTTCTTTGTTTCACTTTTGGAGAAAAAGGGAGAATATGTTCAATCAGCAGGGCTTTACGCAAAACTTATCGAAATTTATCCCGATAATCAGCGGCTTTATTATAGCGCTGCCTATTTATGGCACAAGGCTGATGATAAGGAACAAGCCCTTAAAGTTTACAATGCCTTGGAAAAAAGAATTGGAATTAATCCAGACCTTTTTGCCAGTAAATACAAACTTTACATAAACATGGGCAAGGATAAAAAAGCATTGCAGGAATTGCAGGCACTGATTGATAAATATCCTAAAGAAGCTGCCTATCCGCTGCAAATGGCGGAATATTACAAAAAAAACAATAAAACTGACGAGGCCAGAAAATACTTTGAAAAGGCGTTACAGGTAGAACCCGGAAATACTTTGGCCAATATTGCTATGGCGGATATTTTTCTTCAGGAACGTGACACCATTCGCTATTTAAATGCGCTCATTGCTGTTTTCGACGATCCGCAACAGTCCCCAGAGGCCAAGTTGAAAGCCTTAGAACCTTTGGCTGATGCTGTATTGAAACAAAAAGACAGTAATATGGAAACTCAAGTTTTCGAACTTGCCCAAAAATTAATAACTTTCAATCCCGATTTTAGTGCCGGATTTCTGCCTTATGGCAATCTGCTCATGCTGGAAGGTCGCTATGCTGATGCCATTAAAGCCTATGAAAATGTATTGAGTACGGATAAAAGCAAACCAGAACCTTGGACATTAATTGCTGAAGCCTGCATGAAAGCAGGAGAAGGCAAGAAGCTTTTGTCCAAAACCAAAGATTTTGTGGAACTCTTTCCCGATCAGGCACAAAGCCAGTACTATCGCGGTTTGGCATTGAATAGCATCGGAGATTATACAGCAGCCCAAAAAATGCTGAAAAGAGCTTCAGATATGTCTTTGGGCGACGAAAAACTGAATGCCCGGGTGAAAAGTGCACAGGCTGAAAATTTCTACGGATTAGCAGATAAAGCCAAAGCAGATGCAGCTTTTGCAAATGCCGTTAAATATACTGAGGATCCGGAAGTCAGCATGAATCTTTGTAACGCACTGTTGACAGGCGCTTCTGAACTTGGCAAAGCAGAAGAAATGCTGAACAGAATCAGCAAAGATGACCCGAAAAATGTCTGTTTTCAGTCCATGCATGCTCGTCTGCTTTTCCGCAAAGGTAAATTCAGCGAGGCAAAACAGCAATGCGAAAAAGCAATGAATGCCGGTGCTTTAAATGATCCAAAAACATTGGAATTGTACGGGGATATCCATTACAGACTGAATGATACGGATGCTGCGCTGCTACATTGGAAACAGGCGGCTGAAGCCGGAATGTCATCTGAAGTTTTGAAAAGAAAAATAGAAATCAGAAAGCTGGACTAATTCAGAAAACTATGTCGGAAATTTATAATAAAATTTTGAACATCAAATATTTATTGTTAATATTATTTTTGTTTTTTGGGTTTGCATCCTGCAAAACTGCGCAGTTGGCAGTAAACAGCAATCTCAAAAAACGTAATGCGAAATTTCTTCTTCAGAAAATGGAGGAGAATCGCTTTGTTTATGACTGGTTAAGTGCCAAAGCAAAAGTAAAATTTGAAAGCGAAAAGGAAAATGTCTCTTTTACGGTCAATCTGCGTATGCGACATGACAGTCTCATCTGGATGAAGGTGCAAAAAGTGAGTGTGGAAGGCATGCGGGTGCGTATGACCCCCGACAGAATAGAGGTTTTAAATCGTCAAGACAATAAATACATAGTAGAAACATTTGCTACTATTCAGGATAAAATGCCAATTTCCTTTGGTTTCGGCGATATTGAAGATCTGCTTGCCGGCAATCCGATTGTAAAGGAAGGTATCGATTTTGAGGTTTCTTATGACAGTGTCTATTATATCCTGGAAGGGAATATTATGGATGACAAAAATAAAAATCTGAAGAAAGGTGATGTAAAACTTTGGTTAGATGGAGCTTACAGGCTAACAAAACTTTATTCAAAAATTGGCGAAAATACCATTGAAGCCATTTTTTCTGACTTTCAGCCGGTAAATGACAAGGAGTCGATTGCCTTTGAAAAGGAAATTATGATAAAGAGCCCCGAATCAGGTGAAATGCGTTTCAAAATCAATTTCAATAAGGTGGAATTGAACGAAGAACAGGATGTAAAATTCGAAATTCCCGATCACTACGAACAGATTATATCGGGAAATAAGCTGCCCAATAAATAAAGAAATATGCATTACAAATCGCTGATTATAATAGTCTCTTTTCTGTTCACCTTTGCCTTTTTGCTCAAAGGACAGAATTCGCGCAGTACTTTGGAAAGTAAACGCAAGGAACTGAATAAACAGATAGAAAATACTTCAAAGCTGCTGAGTCAGACTTCAAAAAGTAAACAGCATACCCTACAGGAACTGAGTACTCTTCAGAAACAAATGGAATCGAGAGGCGATTTGATAAAGGTCATCCGTCAGGAATTGGATTCGATCGAAGCCCTTCTGGAAACAAAACAGGAAGATGTCTTAAGATTGACTGCAGACCTGAATAAAATGAAGTCGGCCTACAAAAAGGTTTTGGTTCAGCTTTACAGACATAAGACCAATAATAATATGGTGTATTTTTTGTTTTCTTCCGAAAATTTCAACAAAGCATTTGAAAAACAGATGTACTTGTCGCAATTGGAAAAAAGAAGAAGTCAGCAGGCCTCTATAATCAGAAAAACACAGATATCAGCTAAAACCGAAATTGGTATTTTGGAAAGTCAGCGCAAGGAAAAAGCTTTGCTCTTGGGTGAAGAACTCGATCAGTCCGGTTCTCTGAATCAGGAACTGACAGAAAAAGACAAAATGATGCGCAGCCTTAAATCTAAAGAATCTCAACTGCGCAAAGAGTTGGCTGCCAAAGAAGATTCCAAAAAACAACTGAACAATAAAATAGAAGGTATCATACGCGATCAGATTGCTGCATCGAAAAGCGATTCAAGGCAATACAATAACAGCACGGCAAAATCCGGAGTTAAAAAATCAAATGACCCCAGCCCATCAAAATCGGGTAAATACATACCTTCTGAACCTGACAGGGGCGATGAAAGCTCATTTGCAGGCCGTAAGGGCCGATTGTCCCCACCTGTAAGCGGCGCAGTGGTTGTTTCTAAATTTGGTAAACAGCAGCATCCCTTATTCGAACAGGTATTTACACACAATAACGGAATAGACATGCGTACGCCTGCGAATGCCAATGTGCGGGCTGTCCACAAAGGGACGGTAGTCAGTGTTTTTACTGTTCCCGGCAACGGAAACGCAGTAATGATTAAGCACGGGGCCTATTATACGACCTATTCCAACCTTTCCAATGTATATGTAAAACGCGGTGATGAGTTGGCAACCGGAGCTAGCCTTGGCACTGTAGGAAAGGATATTACTACAGGCAATTACCTGTTGCATTTTGAACTTTGGAACGGTAAAAACAAAGAAAATCCCGAAAGTTGGTTGAAATAATTTGACTTTTTCAAATTCATGGAATGTTTTGTAATCAGATTGGGTTATCAATTTGCTTACCAGATTTATAATTTTAGAAATTAAGACACAATTTTGATATGTCAGATAAATGGACTTTAGGGGAAAAGGCAATCCTCATCAGAACTGAACCTGAAAAGGCAGTAATGGTGGCGCTTATCAGACCCGAACAGACAGAACAGCAGATACAGGAATATTTGGATGAATTGGAATTTTTGGCACTCACAGCGGGAGCCGTAGTTGTAAAACGATTTTTCCAAAGATTGCAGCATCCCGACCCAAGAACTTTTATAGGCAGCGGAAAAGCTGCTGAGGTAGGAGAGTATTGCGAAGAACATGGAATAGAACTTGTCATTTTTGATGATGACCTGAGCGGTAAACAAACCAATATTCTCGAGGAAATTGTCAAATGTAAAATCATTGACAGAAGTACGCTCATTTTAGATATTTTTGCCAAAAATGCACAGTCGGCACAGGCCAAAACACAGGTGGAACTGGCTCAAATGCAGTACCTGCTTCCAAGACTCCGCGGTTTATGGACACACTTGGAAAGACAGCGTGGCGGTATCGGTATGCGCGGTCCCGGTGAAAAAGAGATTGAAACAGACAGACGTATTATCAATGACCGTATTGCAATGCTGAAAGAAAAATTGCAAAAAATTGATCAGCAGGCACTTACTCAGCGTAAAACCCGAGGAGAAATGATTCGTGTTTCGCTCGTCGGTTATACCAATGTGGGGAAATCCACCATCATGAATGAAATCTCAAAAGCTGAGGTTTTGGCCGAAAATAAACTCTTTGCCACCTTGGATACCACTGTGCGAAAAGTGGTTTTCAACCAAATGCCTTTCCTGTTATCTGATACTGTCGGATTTATACGTAAACTGCCGCATCACCTGGTAGAAAGTTTTAAATCGACCCTAGATGAGGTTCGAGAAAGTGACCTGCTTATTCATGTGGTTGATATTTCTCATCCGCAGCATAACGATCAGTTGGAAGTTGTAAGCAGAACACTGAAAGAAATTGGCGCCGGTGATATTCCTGTACTTTACGTTTTCAATAAGATGGATTTGTACCGTAAGAATTATTACGATGAGTATCTCACTGATACTGAAAGAGCTGCATTGGAAGCGGAACTTCGCGAAAAATGGGCTGAAAAAACGATGAATCGGGCAGTATTCATTTCTGCTATTAACCGTGAAGGAATAGAAGATTTTAGGGAAAAACTTACAGAACAAGTTACAGCATTAT
>JBIKQC010000609.1:0-2584 GCA_044349855.1 Saprospira sp. | reverse complement strand
AACACAACTACCTAAAAAGTATAAAAAGTATAATTCTATGAATCGTTTCCTGTTTTATTGTCTCTTGACAGTCTTTTCAATGCCTTTATTTTCTGAGCTTAACGCTCAGGATTATGAAAAAGAATGGAAAATAATTGACTCTTTGTCCAATCTCCGATTACCGGAATCTGCACTAAAAGAGACTGAGGCCCTTGTTATTAAAATCCGAAAGGATATCAACAATAAAAATCAGACTGCACTCTTTGTGAAGTCTATGATTTATTTGAATAAATTTCAGTCGCAGCTCGAAGAAAATGGTTTAGCTAAAGCCATTTACCGTTTTCAGATTGAAATGGAGCTGGAAAAAGGTGTAAATAAAGCGGTTATGCAGTCAATGTTGGCGCAGATGTACCAACAGTATCTGGCCAATAATATTTACAAATTTAAAGACAGAACTACCATTATTGACTATAAGCCTGAGGATATTGCGACCTGGGATATCAGCGCTTTGACCGAGAAGATATTTGAATTATATATAGCTTCGGTACAGGGCAAAGAAATTCGACTTTTAAAATTGACAAATTACAAAGACCTGCTCAGCAGCAGTGATTTCGATCCTGAAATTCAGCCTACGCTTTATGACCTGCTCATGAAAAGGGCAATTGATTTCTTTTCCTCTGACAATGCCTATCTGGCACAGCCGGCTTACCGATTCTTTATTGAGGAAGAAGTCTCATTGGCTGATGCCAATAATTTTATGAATTATAAATTTACAGCCAAAGATAGCCTTTCCGGCAAATTCCGCTGCCTGCTCATGTATCAGGATTTATTGCGTTTCCACAAGGATGACAATGATCCTGCGGCATTGGCAGATGTTGATTTTCGTCGTTTGCGTTGGGTGCACAGTCAGGCAATTTTCGGAGATAAAGATGTCCGCTATTTAAGTACTTTAGATGCCATTTCAAAAAAATACAGCAGCAGCCCAATTGCAGCTGAAGCCCTTTGGATGACTGCCTCCTGGCACTTCTCAGAAGGTTCAAAATATCAGCCTTCCCCGGAACAGACCTACCGTTGGGATTTAAAAACTGCAGTAGAAATCTGTATTCAGATTATAGCGAAATATCCTGAGAAATGCTTCGGCGCTCAAATGGCAAAAAGCACAATGAGCTCTATTAAAAACAAAAGTTTCAACTTTCAAATGACAGAGGTTTCCCCTTCAAACAAGCCGATGATGCTGAGTCTGAGTTATAAAAACCTGTCTTCCGTACACATTAAAATTATTAAAATTACAGAGTCTGATCTCGATAAGATTTACAGAAATAATTACGACAAGGACAAGGCCCTTGAATATATCAACAAGCTGAATCCTATTAAAACCTTGTCTTCTAATCTGCCAAATGAGGGAGATTATCAGAATCACAGATTGGAGTTAAGTATTCCGGGGCAAGGCTACGGCATGTATCTCATTGTTGTATCTGAAAAAGAAGGCTTCCCATTCCTCGAAAATGGCATTCAATATGCAACAGTAAATGTTTCAGATCTTGCTTATTTCAATAGAAAAAAAGATGGCATTTATGAATTTTTTATCACCGACAGACAGAGCGGCGCGCCTCAAAAAGGAGTCAAGGCAGAATTTTATGTATCTAAATACAACAGCCTTACACGAGTTTATGAAGACAGAAAGGTAGGTGATGCAGTTTCGGATGAAAGAGGTTATGCCAACAGTGCTTTTTCTGGTACAAGCTCTACTTCTTTTTATGTTAAACTTACAAAAGGCGATGATGTACTTTTCAAAAAAAGCTCTTTTTATAATTACAAATCAACCGAAGATAACCGTATCACTCAGACCACTCATTTCTTTTTGGACCGTGCTATTTACAGACCCGGACAAACAGTCTATTACAAGGGAATTGTAATTTTAAATGCAAAGGATAAAAAAGAGATTGCAACAAATTTTGAAACTGAAATTATTTTTTACGATGCCAATTATCAGGAAGTTAGCCGTCAGAAAGTAAAAACCAATGAATACGGCTCTTTCCAGGGATTTTTCACCGCTCCTTCCAGCGGATTGTTGGGTCAGATGCGAATCACTGATATTAAAACTTTAAGTTCCAAATATTTCCGAGTGGAAGAATATAAAAGACCAAAGTTTGAAGTCAGCTTCAACCCTATGGACGAATCTTTCCGTATCAATGACAAAGTAAAAGTAAAGGGCAATGCAAAGGCTTATGCCGGTTCTGCTATAGATGGGGCAAAGGTTCAATACCGCGTTGTTCGCAAGGTTGAATTTCCTTACTGGCGCTGGTATTGGGGATGGAACCCTTATACCCGTGCTGATCAGGAAATTGTTTTTGGCGAATCAAAAACAGATGAAAAAGGTGATTTTGTGATAGAATTTACGGCTATACCTGACAAGTCTATTCCTGCTGCACAAAAACCAGCATTTAATTACACTGTATATGCTGATATAACGGAAATTACAGGAGAAACAAGAAGTAAGCAAAGCTACGTCAGAGTGGGCTATATTGCCTTGGACGCAAATATTTCAGTAGATAACAATATTGAAAAAGAAAGCGTTGAATATTTCGAAATCAAAACAAAAAAC
>JBIKQC010000607.1:0-2586 GCA_044349855.1 Saprospira sp. | reverse complement strand
CTATAATTGAATAAGATGAAAAAAAAGCCCGTAGGGGTGACCTGTTTGATTGTTTAACAAGGTTTTGTGAATATATTAGTTTTATAAAATCCAACCCTTGATTCGCATATATAGATACTGCTCAATTAAACTTCTGCATCCAGAGTTCAAAACAGATAAGCGACCAAAGCTGATGTACATTATTCGAACTGCCTTCCTGATGCGATTTCCAAATTTTTTCAACAAAGCCGGGGTTAAACCATTCATTTCGCTTCAAAAGGCCATCAAAGATAATGCTTTGAGCCCAATTTTTCATATCTTTTCTGAGCCATTCATGCACCGGAATTCCGAAACCTCGTTTAGCACGCTTTTCTATATTGACATCGATATATTTTTTGGCAATCTGTTTCAAAATATATTTGTTCACATTCCCATGAAATTTATGTTCGGGAGGCAAACTGAAAGCAAATTCCAAGAGATCCGTATCCAAAAAAGGGGAGCGGACTTCCAGCGAATTGTACATGGAAGCTCTGTCCACTTTTACCAAATAATCATTTAATAATCGGGTATGCAGTGATGATGCCATCAGATTGTCGGGTAAATTATTGTCGGAAAATAAATCCCATTTTTCCTGCAGCAATTTTTTTGCAAAACCTGATTTCGACTCTTTAAATTCAGGATTATAAAGTGGGGAAGTTTCCAGAAATCCCATTTCCCGAAATAGCTTCCTGCTGCCGCTGCGTGTGAGATAGTCACTGTAAGCGCCGGCATTCTCTTTTTTACCCCTGAGTCGACCGGCAATTTTATCTATAAGTACCTGAATATTTCTCCAATGTGAATTTGGATATTTTTTTGCGAAAGCAAAGCTACGATAGGCCAATCCATAGTCATTGTAACCACCAAAAAGTTCATCTCCGCCATCGCCGGAAAGGGCAACTTTTACATGCGATCCGATGGCCTTTGAAACATAATGCGAAGGGATAAGACTGCTGTCGGCAAAGGGTTCACCGCAAAATTCTATGAGGTCGGGAACTGTATTCAATACATCTGCCTCAAGTACTATTTCATGATGATTGGTATTATAACGATCAGCAACAATACGGGCATCGGGCATTTCGTTCATCTCCTCATAACTGAGTCCGATGGTGAAAGTATTGATCTTATCTGAACTTTGGGTGGCAAGCAAGGCTGTAATAAGTCCGGAATCGATTCCGCCGCTTAAAAAACAGCCGATGGGTACATCTGAAATTCTACGTTTTTCAACGGCGGAATTCAATAGTGAGGTAGATTCTTCTATCGCCGCTCCCAACGAAATATTGTTATTTTTTTGGATGCTAAGCTTCCAATATTCAGAAAAATTCTGTTCTCTTTTATGTAAATCAATACTTAAAACTGTTGCAGGAGAAAGCTGCTGTATTTCTTTCCAAATTGTTTTTGGCTGAGGGACAGATAGTTCCGTAAAATAATAATCCAAAGATTCAAAATCCATGGTGAGCTTATCCTTTTTCAGCGCATGAATTGAGCGGATATCGGAAGAGAAAAGTAGTGATACTCCGTCATTGTAATAATATAGCGGTTTTTTACCCAAGCGGTCTCTTGCGATAAAGGCCTTTTTATTAAAACGGTCAAAGAGTACAAAGGCAAACATTCCATCTATCCTTCCCAGGAGTTTTTCCATGCCCCAATGTTCATATCCGTTGAGCAGCACTTCGGTGTCGGAATTGGAACGGAATTTATAACCTGCATCCAGCAATTCTTTTTTAATGCCGGGAAAATTATAAATCTCGCCATTAAATACAATGACAGATCTACCGCTGAGACTGTGCATAGGCTGATGACCCTCGGGAGATAAATCTACAATACTGAGGCGACTATGGCCCAAGGCCATACCTTCGGCTACCCAAGCGGAATGAAAATCGGGACCTCGTCGCTGCAGGAATTGCAGCATCGTATTCAGCGATGTTTTTGTTGGCTCAGGCCCATTGAAACTGATTATTCCGCAAATTCCGCACACAAAAAAAAGTTGAGTTGTACTAAAAAAGTAAAAAAATATAAGTAAAATATATGAGTAAAAATATCATTAAAATATATCAGGTTCATTTTAAAGAACTGTAAATTTCTAAAGTAGTCTTTGCAATCTCTTTCCAATCCAGTTTTTCATCTGAATATCGCTTAGCGCTAAGTCCCATTTCATGTCTGATATCAGGATTTTGAAGTAGAAAAATGATTTTATCAGCTAAAGCTTGAGGATCTGCAGGTGGAACAAGAAAACCGGTTTTGCCATCAATTACTACTTCCGGCAAAGCGCCTACAGAACTCGCCACCACTGGCTTACAAAATGGATATGCAACTGGTATGACGCCACTTTGTGTAGCTTCAATATATGGCAAAACAACCAGAGAAGCTTCATCGAAAAGGTCTGAAACTTCAGCGAGCGGAATAGCGTAATTTTTGATGATATAACTATCTTTATTTACAATAAATTCATCATAAATTGATAGTTCTTCACCTTTACCTGCTATGACTATTTTTAGGTTAGGAATCGATTTTCTGATGATAGGTTCAGCCTGCATGAGGTATTTTAACCCTTTATATTCCCATATTCTG
>JBIKQC010000608.1:0-2586 GCA_044349855.1 Saprospira sp. | reverse complement strand
AAAGTATTTGGGTCTAGCGAAGTTTTTGATAAAAACACAGACAAATCACTTAGCAAACGTCCATTCGAAGGAAGCATAAACGGGGATAAGTTTACGATGAAAGAACCCGGAGATGATCCAAATGATGGGATATTTGAATTTACTTATGAAGATGGTCATTTAATTGGTCAATGGAAGGCTTATAAATCAAATACCAAATTCAATTTTAAATTGGAAAAGGATTAGTCTAAAAAAAGACAAAAACAAACTAATTAATCTAATATTTATAATTTATACCGGTACACCACGTGCCGGTTTTTTTATTCTTTGCTCTATTATTTCACTTTAATAAAATTAAAAATATGATGGCTACCTATGTTTATTGATTAAGCCTAAGATTTTTGTGTACCTTTGAGCACTGACGCTGATACTCATATAGTCCTCCGAGTAGATTTAACCAACAATAGAAACCTTATTAACCGGTATTGACAAAGCTTAAGCATTGTTCTCGTTTGATGTTATAAATTCCTAAAAATCAGAATATTAACTTTAATATATATACAAATACAAATCCTTATGAAAAAAATTTTCCTTTTTGCCGCATTCCTATTTATTTCCTGTTTTGTATTCGCCCAAAATAAGACTATAAGTGCAAAATTTAAGGATGCAGCTTGTAATGATGCAGCTTGCGAATGTAATGCCTGTTACTACAGCTTTACGACAGATAGTGGAGAAGAACTGGTATTCAAGGCTATACAGAAAGAATATACAGACTGGCCTGAGTTGCTAAATGAAATTGATGGTGGTGTACAGGCTAATCCGGATTTTATCGGAACTAGGTTTGAAATCCAATACTCAGATGAAACCTGTCAATGTATGGGATTTTCCGAAACAGGAAATACCGTTTTTGAAGATGTAGAGACAAAGAAAATTTTGCAGATTTATATCCCCTGACGGACCTGTAATTTCAGACGAAGCATACAAAACAGCAAAATTAGCCGCCAATAAATGGCTGGGAACTTATAAAATTCTCAGGGTTCTGTATTAACTATTACACAAACTGAAATAGGGCCGGGCCAATTTGGTCTTTATTTTACTTTCAAAGCAAATGAAGCCTCTTTTTGCTCTTGACTTTGAAGGAACATTGTCTGATAATGGGAATACAGCTAAAACAGTCTATGAGGAAGAAACTCCTGTTTCAATCAAAAAAACGGCTAATGTACTTTTTTTGATCCTGATAGAGTCGGACATGATTGTTTAGAATATATCGGAAGAAATTTAACTAAGAATTAATTTTTATCATAAAAAATGTTTTCGAGTACATATCATATTTTATATCAAAACCCGCTTTCCGAAAGGAGGCGGGTTTTTGTTTTTTTAAAATTCCTGTTTTATTTCTTATCTGTCAAGTCTTTTATTAAATCTTTTAGAAATTGATTCTAACCTAAAAAAGAAAAATCACCCAAACAACAGACATTTTACATAAATAAGTACTATTTTTGAGTAAATAATCACATAAAACGCACTTATTTATGAGGAGGATTGTGCTCAAAAGTTCAATCCAAAACTTAGGATACGTTATTCATTGAAGAATCTGGACTACAGAGATGGTCTACTGAATATTCCGCATTATTTATCTGACTATACAAAAGAATTGCTGGCTATAGCATTCAACAGTGAGGCAAAGTGAAATCTTTAAAGTAGATTTTAATTCCTTTTATTTTATAAATAAGTCATATAAATGTGATTTTTTACACATAAAACGTACTTATTCTTGTATTTGTCCTTTCAATATCCGAATTGAGGGATATCACATTTTTTCATTTGCAATCCTCTCTCAAAAGTCCTATCTTTGTATAAAATGATGGTTTTATGCAAAATCCCCGGGTTAAATTTCCTTATGGAATCAGTAATTTAGAGCAGCTTATCAAGAATGACTATGTCTTTGTTGATAAGACAAAATATATTGAGCTGCTTGAAACCGAAGAAAGATTTTCCATTTTTCTGCGCCCCAGAAGAATGGGTAAAAGTCTTTTTGTGTCTATTTTGGAGTATTATTACGATATTCTGGAACAAGATAAATTCGAAAAGATTTTTTCAAAATTATACATCGGTCAGAACCCAACCAAAGGAGCCAATGCCTATCGGGTTTTGAAAATGGATTTCAGCGGAATTGATTCGCAGACGGAGGAGGCGACTTACAAATTTTTCCTTGACAAAATCCAACAAACACTTCATGCATTTATAGAACGCTATGATCTATTTGCAATTGAGGATAGAGTAAAAATAAAAAATGCTGATTCACCGGGTAGTGCGATGAATCGTTTTTTTATAGCGTTGAAAATATGGAAAGAAAAAACCGGAGACAAAATCCCAATCTATATCATCATCGATGAGTATGACCACTTCACCAATGAAATTCTCATAAGGGATTTGAATGAATTTAACCGCTCCGTTTCGCAGGATGGTTATATTCGAAAATTTTATGAAGCCATCAAAATTGCTACACAGCAGGGTTTTGTAGACAGGTTTTTCATCACAGGCGTATCGCCGGTGACGATGGATAGTTTGACGAGTGGATTTAATATAGGTTCTCATTTATCAGGA
>JBIKQC010000151.1:0-9043 GCA_044349855.1 Saprospira sp. | reverse complement strand
TGACTTTATCCTCTATGGCCCTTTTCCAAATTTGGCGACTGCAATGAGCCAATGCGGAAACCTTGGAAATGGCGGCATTAGCGGTGCTGTTGCCGCCTGCAGTTATTCAGGTGCAGCCATTGAACCAGTAACTGTTGCCAATGTTCAGGCGGGCCAGGTTTATGTTCTCCTTATCACCAACTTCTCCAATCAGCCTACCGATATCTTTGCTACTGCCAACAGTGGTTCAGGCGACTATGCCTGTGACTGCCAAACTGATGTGACTTTTGCTGAGGCCCCGTCCGGATTCAACGATGCAGTATTGACTGACACTACAGAATATTCAATTGACATGTCTGTTTGTGCAGGCGGTCGAGTTGGTTTTACAATCGATGTGCTTGCTGATTCAATCACCGATTCAATCGGAATTTACTTACCCGCAACCAATATTGGAGATATTTTTGGACCTGCCAATGTAACTGTATTCGGGCCAATTTATCCCATTACGGGTCGTTTTGATACGGCTAATTTTGTCGTTTTGATTAATACCACACCAGATATGATAGGTATTACAACTGCCACCTTAAGTATTCTTAACAGCGGCTGTGTTCAAGATCTGATCATAAATGTAAATGTAATTGGTGTTGACGGTGCCGTAAGCGACAGCTCGGTCTGTGCAGGAATTTCACAGGACCTTCAACTTTTTGGGAATACCACTGCCCTATCCGGAGGATCTTTTGATTGGACTCAGGTTTCAGGGCCGGTTTGTTCCATCAGCAATGATACCGCTCAAAATCCCATCATTACTGTACCAAATACAACAGTTACCGGAGATGTAGCTGTTTTTGCAGTACAATTCCAATCGACAGCTGACAGTATTTCCGGTTTGAGCTGCCTCTCAAGCGACACCGTACAAGTAAATTTTGTGGCTACTCCACTTGCTGTCAGTGCCTCGGCTTCCGACAATACACTCTGTCAAAACGGATTGCCGAATGTGGTTAATCTTACTACTATTGTTTCAGGTCCGGGGATCGATACAACCTTAGGTATTTACAATTGGACTTCCAATCCGCCTTCATATGCAACTGTATTAAATGCGACCAATATTCCAAATCCGGTCGGAAATATTGCAGGTTCACCCGGCGGAGTATTGCAATATTATATCAACTACAACTACGGTGCCTGCTCGGGCAGAGATACTGTCACATTGCTATTCGACAACTGGGTAGCAAATGTAACACCTGCAACTTCTACTATTTGTCCGGGTCAACCTGTTGCTTTAAGTTCTACTCCCGGTCCAAGTGCCTGCGGCCCAACCTATAATATAAGCAATGTTGCATATGCTCCAATAAGCGGAACAGGCACATCCGTTACCTTCGATCCTTCCTGTTTTTCAAATGATGACTGTTTGACATTACCGATTCCAATCGGGTTCAGCTTTGAATTTTTCTGTACTCCTTACACTCAGTTTGAGGTCAGTTCCAACGGCTATCTGACTTTTGATTTGGCCGCCGGAAACTCAGGCTGCTGTTCCGGTCAAAATATTCCCGATGCCTACGATCCTAATAACTTGATTGCCTTTGCCTGGGAAGATCTAAATCCGGACAACTGCGGAACAATTACCTATTTCACTACAGGTACTGCCCCTAATCGCCGATTGGTATTAAGCTTTAATAATGTATGTTACTTTGGAGGTACTGCTCCTGATGTAACCGGACAGATTATCCTGCATGAATCAACAAATATTATAGAAATTCATACCGCAGATATACAAACCAATATGAGTATCATGACTCAGGGCATTGAAAATGCCGGTGGAACTGTAGGTTATCCTGTTCCGGGCCGAAATGGTACTGACTTTGCTGCAACAAATGATGCTTGGCGTTTTACACCACAGCTGACTTTCCTTCCTACATATGTTTGGACACCAAATACTGCTATTTCTGCAACAAATACGCAGAATGTTACAGTTACTCCACTTTCAACCACAACTTATACCGTATCAGTAACCGAAGGCGGATGTACCATGCGTGATTCTGCAGTTATTACGGTTCAAAGTGCTGTTGCTGCGCCAGTTGTCAGTTGTGGAAATGCTACGGCATCTTCTGTCAGCTTCAACTGGAATGCCGTAAGTGGTGCTGCATCTTATGAATACAGTATTGATGGCGGTACTACCTGGATAAGTACTGGTACTAACACTACAATCAATATCACAAGTCTTGTTCAAGATTCAACAATTAATATTCTGGTTCGTGTTTTAGCCGCTTCAGGTCCTTGTCCTGTAGGCCCCGCAGCTGCACAAAGCTGCACAAGCGATATTATTATCTGCGATGTTCCTGCTGCAATAGTTACAGCTATAAACAATACCTACTGCGTCGGATCCAATTCAGGTATTAGAGTTGATTCAGCTTTCGGTGCTGATTTACCATTTATTTTTGATCTTGGCAATGGACTGATTGACACCTTATACAACCAGGGTGATACCATTTTCAATGGGCTTGCAACAGGCTCTTATCAGGCTACGCTTATTGAGTTATCAACCGGTTGTCTCGATACCAATGCAGTCAGTTTCAGCATCGCTGATGCTCCCATTTATCCTGTACTTGCTGCGTTTATCGGTCAGGCAGGACAGGATTCAACCTGTATTTTAATAGGAGAAACGGCGATATTGAATGCCGGTGCGAATGTATCAGGTGTCAGCTATACCTGGTCTCCAAGTATTGGACTCAGCTCTGTAGACAGTTTCAGCACATCTGCCCTTGGCATCAGTGCAGGAAATACAACCTATATCATAACAGCTGTAGGACCGGGTGAATGCGAAAGCCTCGACTCAGTGATTCTTTGTGTCAATCCTGTCGGTTTCCTCGGATTGCCGACTGCATTCTCTCCCAATAATGACGGCAATAATGACAAATTCGGCCCTATCGGACTTATTGGTGCTGAAGTGAGCAGATTCGTTATTTACAACCGTTGGGGTCATGCTGTTTTTGAAGACAACAGCGGAGCTGCCTGGGACGGCAAAAAAGGGGGTATAGATCAGCCAAGAGATGTGTATTTATACATTTTTGAGTACAAATTCCCTGCAGATCCAAATCCTAAAATGCTTCGCGGTACTGTAACGCTGATGAGATAATACTTAAATTATTACTTCAAATATTTGGCTTAATTATTTTAACGCCCGCTATCCTAAAATAGCGGGCGTTTTTGCGTCTTGCCAAAATCCAAAGCTATCGCAAAGATCAGATTGTCAAATAATTATTAACTGTATAAAAGGAGGAAATTAAAATTGCAATAAAAAAATCAAAAAAAATCGCTCTTTCTGTCATACAAAATCAATATCAATGCGACAAACAGAACTAAATAGAAACATTGAATTTGAAAAAATAAATGTAAAAATCTGTCAGATTTACCTGCTCGTATTAATTTATTGTTAAATTTATAATCAAATGGGCCAAGAAGCGGGTATTTAAACTTAAGTCTTAATTTATCCATTAATCTATCAAGCTTTTTTTATGAAAAAAATCATAGTACTCTTCGCTCTACTGCTGCTAAAAATTGGAGTTTTTGCTCAAAGCTTTTACAACGCTTCCGCTATTCAGGAAATCAGAATCTATTTTGCACAAAGCAATTGGGATGCCTTATTGGATACCGAAAGAGCTGGAGCCGACGGTTATGTTCAGGCAGATTCTGTTCGGATTAATGGCACTACATTTAATCAGGTTGGCGTAAAATACAAAGGTAACAGTTCCTACAATGTCAATCAGGTTAAAAATCCCTTCCATATTGAATTAGATACCTATTTACCTCAGGATTATCAGGGCTATACAGACATAAAGCTGAGTAATATTAAATTTGACCCTTCTTTTGTACGTGAAGCACTCTCCTATACAATTCTGCGTCAGTACATGCATGCTCCAAAGGCTAATTTTGCCAATGTTTATGTAAATAATTCACTAATAGGTATTTACACAAATGTTGAATCCATTTCAAAGAAATTTGTCAGTGAGAAATTCGGCTCAAATGACAAGCCCTTTTTTGACTGCAGTCCTCCTGCAGGTGCCGGACCTCAAAGTACAAATCTTCCCAACCTTGTCAATCTTGGCCCTACTGAAAGCAGTTATTATAGTGCTTATGACATGAAATCTGATTCCGGTTGGAATCATTTGATTGACCTGACTAATGTATTGTCAAATAATATCGCAAACATTGAAACAGTAATGGATATAGACCGTGCACTGTGGATGTTGGCATTTGATAATGTTTTGGTAAATCTGGACAGTTATCTTGGTCAGTTTAAACAAAATTATTATTTGTACAAAGATGACAATGGCCGATTTAATTCAATTGTTTGGGATTTGAATATGAGTTTTGGCACTTTTAATATGACCGGAACAATAAATTTGGGCAGTACTACTGCAAAAGCACAAATGACACACCTGCTGCATCAGAATGATGCTGCTTGGCCGCTGATGCAAAAACTGATGGCAGTACCGACTTACAAACGCAAGTATCTGGCGCATTTCAAAACGATCCTGATGGAGAATTTTGCCAATGGCAGCTACCTCACTACTGCACAAATGCTTCAAACCCTCATTAGCAGCTCGGTACAGGCCGATCCTAACAAGTTTTATACCTTTACTCAATTTCAGAGCAGCATCAATACGGACATTTCAGTAGGTATGAATAATGCAGCAGGCTTGAGCAATCTGATGACTGCGAGATACAACTATCTTTCTGCATTGACAGATTTTACTAATACACAGCCTCTGATCGCTGGCATTACACCTTCTTCAAGCAGTCCTGCATTGGGAAGCAACGTAAATATTTCTGCTACAATTACAAATACCAATTCAACAGCTGTTTATATCGGATACCGCATCAACAGTTTTCAGGCATTTACTAAAGTAACAATGTATGATGACGGTGCACACAACGATGGTGCAGCAGGAGATAATGTTTACGCAGCTATTATTCCTATCAACAATATTACCACGCAATATTATATCTATGCCGAGAACAATAATATTGGCAGATTTTCTCCTGAAAGAGCAGAACATGAGTTTCACACACTGATTGCCACTTATCCGTTAATTGGAACAGGTGATATCAGTATAAATGAACTTATGGCACAAAACAGCACAACTGCAATGGATGAAATGGGCGTTTATGAAGATTGGACAGAATTGTACAACAACACTTCAAGTGCGCTTGATTTAAGCGGATATTTCCTCAGTGATGATACTGCTAACCTCAGCAAATGGCAATTCCCGCTGAACACAGTCCTACAGCCCAACAGTTATCTTATCGTCTGGTGTGACGATGACGCTACAAACGGCCCTTACCATACAACTTTCAAGCTATCTGCTTTGGGTGAATCCCTTACGCTTTCTTCTCCGGATCAGGATATTATAGATCAGGTATTTTTTGGCCCGCAAACTACTGATATGGGTTATGCCCGTGTGCCAAACGGTACCGGTAACTTTGTTATTCAATCGCCAACTTACAATGCCAACAATGAAACTTCAAGCAGTATTGTCCAAACTGCCAAAACAATAGAAATCAATGCTTTTCCTAATCCGAGCTCCGGTTATTTGAAAGTTCGCATTTCGGAATTATTGAACAATGAACGCATTTCTGTTTACAATCAGTTGGGACAAATGGTGCTGAATGAAGAAGCAAATACCGAATTTGAGTTGGACTTGACCGGGCTGAATACCGGAATGTATTTTCTGAAATATGCCAATATTACTTTGAAAATAAACTTAATAAATTAAATATGTTCAAAAGAATAATTATGCTGTTTTTGGGTCTTATGCCCCTGTTTATCTCCTGCAAACACGAGGAAGGAAAAGGCGGACTTGCTACTATCAAAGGTAAAGTTTATGCCAAAGATTATAATTCCAACGGTGGTTTGGTGGATGAAGGCTACCTTGGCAGTGCAAGAGTCTATATCAGCAAACATGGCGAAACCAACTATTTTGATGATTATGATACTTCCTATGACGGATCATATGAGTTTAACTTCTTATATGAAGGCACTTATGACATCTGGGTTTTTGGAGATTGTGACAGCTGTACCTGGGATCAGGTTTATCAGTTAAAAACCATAGAGGTTACTGACAAAAGAGAGGTATTGACTGTTGAGGATTTCTTAATTACGATATAACAACACAAAATTAACAATTCCAACTTATGATTCTTGATTTAAAAGAAGCTGTATTTTCTCTGCCTTCTGTTTCACTTAAAGATTTAGACTGCGTTTCGCTTCAAAACCGAATCGACAGCAAGTTTTTATTGAATAAATCGCAATTGGAATTACTGTTGCCTTTTATTTCACAAAATTACAGTGTATTGGAAATTAAGAATAACCGCATTTTTACTTACGAAAATAATTATTTTGACACAGAAGATTTGCGCTTTTATTACGATCACCACAACGGTTATCTGAACAGGATTAAAGTTAGAAGCCGTAAATATTTGGAAACAGGTCAAAGCTTTTTTGAAATAAAGAAAAAAGAAAAAGTAGACCGAACAAATAAATTCAGGGAATTGACAAGAGATATTGTTTCTGAATTAAATGAACTTCAATTGGCAAAAATCTGCAATATGAGCCGAAAACTACTGGAAGGTGTTCATTTGGTACTGACCAATCATTTTAATAGAATTACTTTTGTCAATCATGAAATGACCGAAAGAATGACCTTGGATTTCAATATTTCTTTTGCCGATGAAAATGGCGAAAAAAAAATGCGGGATATTTATGTCCTTGAAATTAAACAGTCCAAAAGCAGCAGTCATTCATCCATCAGTGATCTGATAAAAGCAAATAACATCAGGCAAAAGGGTTTCAGTAAATATATTTACGGAATACTTTTACTAAAAGAAGGCATCAGGAAAAATAATTTTTTACCACTTTTGAAAAAGATAAATACACTATAATTTATGGAACCGGACGATGAACCTGACCTTTATGCTTTAGATTTGACTGATTTTGCACTTCGTTCGGCGATCGACCTTATTGCTATTTTTTTGTTAGTCGGATTACTCTATTACCCGAAATATAAAAATAAGGACTTTGTCTTTACTTTTTCTATTTTCAATGTGATCAATTTCATGATCTGTTATCTGTTGGGGACAGCCAAAATACAGATGGGATTTGCCTTTGGTCTTTTTGCAATCTTCTCTATCATCAGGTATAGAACCATCATGATTTCGATCAAGGACATGGGCTATTTCTTTATCTGTGTCGCATTGGCCATGCTCAATTCAATGGCCGACAGTTCTGATGGTTTTGTATTGCTAATCATTTGCAATGCTGTTATTATTCTGTTGACTTTATTTTTGGAAAGGCTCAATTTTATCAATAACGAGAATTCCAAAGAAATTCTTTTTGACAATGTCAATCTCATCAAACCTTCACAGCGGGAAGCTCTGATCAAAGAATTGAAAGACAGAACAGAGCTGAATATTCACAAAGTGGATATTCTCAAAATCAATTATCTGAAAGACACAGTTTTATTAAAAGTATATTATTATGCCAAAGAAAGTGAAAATACTTTATACGCAAGCGACGACGGCGACGATTAGCCTGTTTTTAATACTCCTGTTGTATTCAGTTCAGCTTTCTGCTCAGAAAATTGACAATCAACTGCGTTTTACACCTTCCATTTCCTATAAAATTAATAAAAAATGGAAAGTAGCTTTTGATTACAGACTCGCTTTGGATCATGATATTTCAACATTCCGGTCAAGCCTGTTCCAGCCTGCGCTGGAATATAAAATTACAAAAGGCCTCAGTATTGAATTGGGTTACCGTTTTGTGACGGCTTTTACTCATGACAGTCACCGGCTGATGGCTACTGTTCAGTACAAGCATAAATTCAAAGATATAATTCTAAGTTCAAATACCCGCTATCAGTTTTCTACACGTAGTTTTGATGAAGATTTCATGCAGCATTACAAAGAACCTTCGCAGTATATCCGTGAGAAGATAACGGTGGAATACAACATTCCAAATTCCAAATTCTCGGTTTATGCAGCTCCCGAACTGTTTTTGAAGTTGGACAGCCGTCCGGTGGCACTACATCGTATGCGCTATCATGCCGGAGTTGACTGGAATCTGAAATACGGAAACAGTGTCGGCCTGGCAGTTTTCTATGAGGATGTCTTCAGAGTGACCAAAGATGACAGAATTGTTTATAATGTTAAATACAGCCTTTCGATAGATGAACTGATTAAGAAAATTAAAAAGGACAAAAAGAAAAAAGAGAAGGGAGAGGATAAGAACGAAAACGGAGAAAAGGATAAAAAAGACAAAGCCGATAAAGATAAAGACGATAAAGATATAAAGGATAAAGATAAAAAGGATAAATAAAACTAAAAGCCCCTCCTCCACTTATGGATTGGGGCTTTTAATTTACATAATGATCCGACATAATCAATTGGATAATAATATATTTTATAAATTCAAGCAGCAATTAAAACAAATATTTCGTTAAGATTTTGAGCCTTTGGCATTTATTTATTAACTACAAAATAAGACCTGAAATTGAAAAAAATGATACTGATTTGCACTTTCTTTTTAATAATTGCAAAAACACTCGCCGGGCAGATAGCAGGTACAGTTCCTTCAGGAATGATATCTACAACTCCAAATTTTTCAATGTCTGTTTCTCAAATCAGCACATTAACAAAAGACTCAATTGATATTGACTGTGACGGCAGTTTTGATCTTATTTTCAATTTGTATAAAGGACAGACTGTGGTTGATGGGGCAAATACATTGGAAGTATTTATCGTCAATCCTGATTTTGATTTTTGCAGCTTTCCTGGAAACTGGGCAAATATTATGCAATTTTACAGCATGGGCGACACTATGTTCTGCTCAGGACAATCAACCTGGAGCAATGATACTATAATGCTTGGTAATTACGGTTGTATGCTTTGCAGCGAAAACATGGTCATTAACAATAAATACATCGCCTACAGTAAAAATTCTTCAGAATTCGGATGGATAAGGTTATCACATAATCTTCAGGATATGGGATCAACAAGTTCTGCGATA
>JBIKQC010000606.1:0-2590 GCA_044349855.1 Saprospira sp. | reverse complement strand
GCCCTAATTGTCAAAGCTGAATACAGCACAACTGACCCTAAAATCAACCTGTTGTGGGAAGAAACGGCTGTCCCTGCGACTGTTGTTCCTCAAAACCTTCAGAAATCGTTACTTTCTGCAATTTATGCCTGTCCCAACGGTATTTACCGCATGAGTCCGGACATCAAAGATCTGGTGCAGACTTCCAACAATGTGGCCAGAGTATTGGTACAGGATGGTGAATACAAAGTACTTTGCCTGACCCGCAGTTCTGTGGACAGTGAAAAAATGGACGAGGCAGAAGCTATAAGATCGGTCTTTGAAATGGCAGGTGCAGAAGTGACTTTTGGCGGTTCCTATCCCGGTTGGACGCCAAAACCTACTTCTTCGCTGGTAGAACTTATGAGCAGTCTTTATACCGAAATGTATGGTGGAAAAGCGCATGTAAATGCCTGTCATGCCGGTTTGGAATGCGGTATTTTGGGTACTAATTATCCTGAAATGGAGATGATCTCTTTTGGGCCGAATATTCGTGGGGCACACTCTCCGGATGAAATGGTGCAGATCAGTTCAGTGCAGAAGTTTTGGAATTATTTGTTGGCAACGTTGAAAAGAATTTAGATTTTCAGAAGACAGATTTTCAGATAAACAGCATTTAATCTGAACACCTTTTATTTTTCTGACAATCTGATATCTGACAATCTGATATCTAAAGTATGAAAACCTTCAAACGCATGGCCCTGCTCATCCTTGACGGATGGGGAATCAATCAGAATCCGAAAGTAAGTGCCATAGAAGCGGCCAATACACCTTTTCTGGATGAGATTTTCAGTAGTTACCCCAAATCCACACTTGTTACTCATGGTGAAGCAGTTGGCCTGCCTGAAGGGCAAATGGGAAATTCTGAGGTCGGACATATCAATATCGGTGCAGGACGGATTGTTTATCAGGAATTAGCACGTATTAATAAAGAAGTAAGAGATGGCGGTCTGCAAATGAATCCCGTGATGCAGGAAGCTATGAATTATGTCAAAAGCAATGGCAAAAAGCTGCACCTCATGGGACTGCTTTCAGACGGTGGCGTGCATTCTCATATCAATCACCTTAAAGCACTCTGTGATATCACCGAGGCCTACGGTCTGGACAATGTCTGTATTCATGCCTTCATGGACGGACGCGATACCGATCCCAAGCGCGGGGTCGAATATCTGAGCGATTTAGAGGCGCATATTGCAGGCAAAAAAGTTAAAATTGCATCTGTTATCGGGCGCTATTATGCCATGGATAGGGACAAACGTTGGGAGCGCATAAAAATGGCTTACGATCTTTTAACAGTCGGAAAGGGCAATAGGGTAGCGGATCCCGTTGCTGCCCTGCAGGCTTCCTACGATAAAGGAATTACAGATGAATTTATAGAAGCGCAATGTTGTACTGACGGGTTTGGAGAGCCTATCGGCCTTATCTCTGAAGGAGATGCGGTCCTCTGCTTCAATTTCCGCACCGACCGCTGCCGACAGATAACAATGGCATTGACGCAGCAGGATTTTCCCGACTTCGGGATGAAAACAATACCGCTATATTATTGCACAATGACCCGTTACGACGAGCGTTTCGAAAATATAAAAGTCCTTTATGAAAAAGAGGATCTGACAAATACCCTGGGCGAAGTGTTGGCAAATGCCGGCAAAACTCAGATTCGCATTGCTGAAACCGAGAAATATCCGCATGTAACGTTCTTTTTCAATGGAGGGCGCGAGGAGCCTTTTGATGGCGAAAAACGCATTATTGTTCAATCTCCAAAAGTGGCTACTTATGATTTACAACCGGAAATGAGTGCTTTTGAAGTTACTGATAAAATTATAGCTGAACTAAACAGTAATCCAACCGATTTTTTATGCCTGAACTATGCAAATGCCGATATGGTAGGACATACAGGTGTTTTTTCTGCTGCCGTAAAAGCTGCCGAAGCGGTAGATGCCTGTCTTTCTCGACTGGTTCCGCTCTTAAAATCTTTAGAATATGGTATTATGATCATTGCAGATCATGGAAATTCAGATTGCATGGTGAATCAGGACGGAAGTCCAAATACGGCGCATAGTACCAATCCTGTACCCTGTGTTTTTGTATCTGAAGTATTGAGTGGGCTTACTTTAAAATCTGGAAAATTGGCAGATATCGCACCTACTGTGCTGACACTGATGGGAATAAAATTACCTGCAATTATGGATGGCGAAGTTTTAGCTTTGTAGGTAAATTGCCTATTTTTTAATTTTGCGTAATTGACTGATTTGAAATGTGAAATCGATTTCTATCTTTGTAACATCAAACGAGAATTTTCATAGCAAGATTTTAAGTTTGGGGTAAATCATGGGGATTTTTGCATCGGACTTGGGGAAGTCCGATGCTTTTTTATTTAAGAGAATCACTAAAGGTTTTTTGCTAAATGTTTGAATTTTTTTGAAAAATTTGCACGTTTACTTTCCTCCATGAAATTATAGCCAATTTAACCCAGATCCGTCATTAGAGTTCGTTATGAAAGCCTAAAGGGCAAAGAAAATAAGTACTCACGGAGTTTTTTGGGGTGAAGAAATAGTTACCCCTATTTCGTTTC
>JBIKQC010000605.1:0-2591 GCA_044349855.1 Saprospira sp. | reverse complement strand
TTAAATAGACAAAAGTCACATAAAGTGGATTTCCGGATGGAATCCTACCAAAAGGGATGTATTTTATCTGACCGATGACAGGACTGCAGCCAAGAAAAGTTTCCAAAAGGGAGATGCCTGTTACCGCAATTGGCAGGGGCTTTACAAAATGTCAGACCTTAAGTCTTTCGTGCCAACTGTGGCAACAGGATAAGAATTATTTCAGAAATCAACGAGGCCTGCACTCGTTACCCAGCAATAAAAAAGGCTAATAAAAAGTGCTTTCAATTCCAGCTCCTTTTGCTTTGGAACATCCGCAGGAATGAAGCAAGCTGATGGCCCGGAAAGCAGACTAACATTCATCCAGGCAGGCGGGATCCAAAGTGCTTCGTTTCCTGTTTGGTATGACCAGATTCTGGTTTCCAAAAGGGCTGCTTTCATTTTTGAATGAACCAGACCTGAAGGTAATCCATTTCTATAATCTCAAAAACCAGCCCAGCCCTTTTGAAGAAGTTCAAGACAAACAACAATTAAACTCTAACTCCGCCAATGGTTACGTAATATGTACGCCCATTGACTTTAGTATTTTGAGTGATTGTAAAGTTGCTTCAGCTGGAATCCATTTGTCTTCAATTTTGAGTTCAGTCCAACGCTGAGATTTTAGGACAACATCCTTTATGCTCAATTTTGAATTCTGTTTTGCCTCCATTAATTGTTTTTGAATCAGATAGTATAATTGTAAAGCCAGGTGATTGATAAACATCCATCCCTGCAAAGCATCCTCATTTTGCATGTATGAAGACCCTGCATCGATTGTATTCTTGAGCCCATCAAACATTTGTTCTATTTGGCCTCTGCTTTTATAGGTGAGATATACGTTTTCTGCCGTGCTGTTTTTTTCTTCTAGTTTGTATGTCATCGTTACTGTACCCATTCTATCTAGTTTTTCTTTGAATTTCTCAGCAGTGTATTTTTCCGGCAGCGTTTTTATTCGATTTAAATAATCTGTTTTTTCCTCCTCTTTTAGCCTTCCATCCATAAAGGTGATATAGTTAAGTCCTTCATGTTCAAAGTTATAATGGTAAATATATCTTTCCTGGTACTTAAAATAGGAATCTGTTTTTTCGATTTTTTCTAAATTATTGTAGGGAATAGCACTGTTGTTTCGGCGGACAGGTATGATGAAATTGAGCTCATACTCAATTAGATCTTTTATGTTTTGGGCAGAGAAAAAGCCTTTATCTGCAATAAGAATAGCTTTGTTAAGTTTGGATTCTAATAAAGTGTTTTTGAGTGCCTTAATTTCACGAATGTTTCCCCCAAGTAAACGATAGAAAACAGGCATTGAATTATCCAGGGAATAGAGATAGAGCAAGTTGACCTGGGGTTGATAATCCAATCTACTATTGTATCCTTTTTCAACCAAGGAGATATTGGATGATTTACTGGCAATTTCTGTGGCATCAATAAGAGCAAAATCACCTTCCTGCATAAAACTATTCATGTATTGAACAATTGCTGGCCTGGAGCTTCCCCATCTACGAAGTGCATCGGAAATTATTTTTTCACCAAAAGAGCTGAGTCCGGCCCAATCTCTTAAATGGGATTGCTCAATTAGAAAGGGGATATTCTTAATGGGTGCTTGCCAACCCAATCGACAATAGGCTATGGAAAGCATCAAAGCCCAGTCGTTGGGAAATACCTCTTTAAGCTTTGAAATTACTGGCACTGCAAGGGCAATGATAATCTTGCTAAAGCCCAACTCCCGAACGGCTATAGGTTTATTTGACACACCATGAGCTTGATTTTGAGCATTTTGCCTGAGTTTGTTTTTGTCGGACTCAATAAAACCATCAGCTTGTGTAATACGGCCTAAAAGTTTACCCGTTATTTTTTGAGGTTTTTTCTTTTCAGGATTATATCTGCTGGAAACAGCATAGAGATAATACTTGCCCTTTATGAGCCGAAGTTCGGTGCCTGGCTTTCTGTGCGATGTTGCCCAATCTGGGTGAGGAGAAACTTTCATTTATAATACGCATTTACGTAATACAAACAAAATATAAAAAAACCAGAAACACAAGTCTCTGGCTGCTTTTGCTACATATTACGTAAATTTTAGGCGGAGTTAGAGTTTAACCATTTGTTTAAATCAGTAAAAATGGAAGCCTGAAATTATACTTCAGGCTTTTTGTTTTATGAATGGTTTTATCCTTGCGAAAACCGGTTCTCATGGTTTTCTAAAATAAAAAAGCCGGAGATATGAAACTCCGGCTTTCGATTTTATTTAAAATTATTACTTTAAATGTCAAACTTAATGCCTTGTGCCAAAGGTAGTTCAGCACTATAGTTGATGGTATTGGTTTGGCGTCTCATATAAGCTCTCCATGCATCGGAACCAGATTCCCGACCACCTCCGGTTTCTTTTTCACCTCCGAACGCACCACCAATTTCAGCTCCGCTGGTTCCAATGTTCACATTGGAAATTCCACAATCAGATCCTCTCCAGGAAAGGAATTTCTCTGCTTCCTGCAAACGGTTGGTAAAAATGGAGGAGGACAATCCTTGCTTTACATTATTTTGAATGGCGATGGCAGTTTCAACCGGACCTTCAT
>JBIKQC010000150.1:0-9051 GCA_044349855.1 Saprospira sp. | reverse complement strand
TGCTCCGCTCAGATGGTTGTATTCTGTAAAACCGGTTAGTTGGGGCATGATAACTGCACCAATCGGCCCACTGTAAGGGCTGTCATAACTGTGGCCGCCCACCGTTCTGTAAACCGGACAGGCATTGAGGCAGGATCCGCAGCGGACGCAGTAAAGTGACTGTCGTCTAACACTGTCCTCAAGTATAAGGCTTCGGCCGTTATCTAAGAGTATAACGTACATTTCTTCAGGGCCGTCACTTTCATCGTCCAGTTTAGGGCCGCTCAGTAAGCTGTTGTAAACTGTAAGCTGCTGCCCGGTACCGAAAGTGGAGAGCAGTGGCCAAAATAATTCCAGATCCGACAGTTTTGGCAGTACTTTTTCAATACCCGCTATGGCAATATGTATTTTAGGAAAGGTTGTCGCAAGTCGCGCATTTCCCTCATTTTCAGTCAGTGCCACCGAACCGCTTTCTGCAATCAGAAAATTGGCGCCGGTTATACCTATATCGGCAGTTTCAAATTTTTCTCTAAGCAGTTTACGTACAAAAGCCGTTATTTCTTCCGGACTAGCATCCTTTGCTGTTTGAAATTTCTCATGAAAAAGATCAGCAATTTCATATTTGCTAAGGTGCATGGCAGGAGTAACAATATGGTATGGCGCCTCTCCACGCAGCTGCACAATGTATTCCCCCAGGTCAGTTTCCAAAACTTCAATCCCCATTTCCACCAGAAAATGGTTCAGTTCTATCTCCTCCGTAATCATCGACTTGGATTTGACTACTGTTTTGGCATTTCGCTTTTTAATGATTTCGCTAATTTCCGATAGTGCTTCTGCTGCATTTTCAGCCCAAATGACTTTGCCGCCCCTAGCGGTGAACTGAAGTTCAAACTCCAGCAGCAGTTGAGGAAGGTTTTCCATAGCGAACCACTTGGTGTTCTTGGCCAGTTTTCTGGCTTTTTCCAAATTTAAAAACTGACGCTTGCCTTCGACTACCTTGACATCATATTTGCCAATATTGAAACTTATGGTGCGGCGATGATCAGCCGAAAATGCTTTAGCCTCAGATTTTGACAAAAATGCTTTGGGAGCCTTCATTATAAAAATGAATTAAAAAACATAAAATTATGATTTTACCTTTTTTGCAGAGCAGGCCAATTCTTTGGTATTGATACGGAAACTGCCATGATATAGCGTAACAGAGTCTCTGAGATCTGCTTTTATCAGCAATATTTTATTACCTGTAAATGCAGAAAGCAGCAGCCTGTCGTTTTGGATAGTTCCTTCCAAATCGGTGGCAACCGAATCTTTATCAGTTTTTAAGGAAGCATAAACTTTATTTTTTTCTACCGTCAGTTCTAATCGGGCAGGTATAATATCTTCCGATTCGTCCAAAATATCCATAGCCCAAACACCATTAATATCGTATTTTGGCTTTTTTCTGAGGTCGACAAAACGGTGTTTTTGTGCATATTGTGCATAAAATTCTATTGGATATTCTTTTTTAGAAGTATCGTACCAATATCCTTCCATGAGGCCGGGCTCATATATCAGGCGGAGGTATTTTTTTTGATTATCAAACCAGGCATAGAGTGTATCTCCCCAAAAGCGAAGACTATCAGCCTTTAAACGGGTTTTGCCATTTATAAAGGCTATACTTATTTTACCGGCATCATCGGTAACTTCAAAATTTACAGGTACTTTTTCGGCCAGACTGTCCTCGCCAAAAAGAAAGAGCCCACGCCAGATACCCGGAGCAATATGTTTGTACCTGTCGCCCTGCTGTATGGCAAAGCAACCGTACATTGCTATAGAAACAAAGGTTAATGCCAATATTTTAATGGAGTATTTCATTTTTTTATATCTTTTGGTCTAAATATCTATGTTCAATCAATATTAACAACTCATACTGCACAAAGTTAATATAAAAAAACAAAAACTAACTTTGAATAGCATCAACAGTTCTAAAGGTTGCTGAGATTTAATTCCAAAAACTAGCGATGACTACAATTAAAAAAATTGAAATATGAGAAATACTCTTGTTATTTTTAAGGGAATTAAAATGCCTTGCCAGATGTACCGGGCGCTGTTATGACAAAAGAGTTATGTTATGCTAAATTATTGAATTATGCTTAAAGATAAAAAAATATTGGTTATTGGCACAGGTGCTATAGGTGGAATATGCGCTGCACTCATTGCAAAGGCAGGTTATCAAATTGAAGTAATTTGCAAATACCCTGAATTGGTTCAAAAAATAACAAACGAAGGATTAAAGATAAGCGGAATTTATGGTGATATGCAGGTAAAAATGCCTGCCTTTGCTTGTATTTCCGAATTAAAAGAAATGAAGGATATTGTCCTTCTTGCTACAAAAGCCACAGATATGATGGACGCTGCCAAAGAACTGCTGCCATTTCTGCATGAAAACTCTTTAGTTATTTCACTGCAAAATGGTATCTGTGAGGAAATGCTGGCCGAAGTTCTGGGCAAAAACCGTGTGATTGGCTGCGTAGTAGGCTGGGGCGCCACTATGCATGCTCCCGGAGAATTGGAAATGACTTCTACCGGTGAGTTTGTGATCGGCAATATCGATAACAGTCCCAAAGAACGGCTCAAGGAAGTACAGGAACTGCTCTCACTGGTCGTTCCGGTAGAAATATCAGCTGATATAATTGCAAGTCTTTACTCAAAACTCATTATCAACAGTTGTATCACGAGTTTAGGTGCAATTTGCGGACTCTATCTTGGGGAGATGCTCAGCAAAAAGAAACTGCGCAGTCTTTTCATAGAGATTATGCGGGAAGCAATAGCTGTTGCCGACGCCATGAAAATGAAAGTTCCGAGCTATGCCAATAAAATCAATTATTATAAATTTTTAAAAAATGCCGGATTCTTAGGAAATCTGTATCGTCACCTGCTTATCCGTTTTATTGGTTTCAAATACCGTCGACTCAAATCATCGATGCTGCAGTCATTAGAACGTGGTAATAAAACCGAAGTAGATTTTCTGAACGGCTTTATAGTGCGAAAAGGGCTCGATTTTTCGGTGCAAACTCCTGTAAATAGTAAAGTAGTTAAAATGATTAAAGAGATTGAACAGGGCAAGCGAAAAATTGGCATTAAAAATTTTGACGAGTTTTAAGATAAAAAAAGCGTCGTAAGTAATTTGCTTACGACGCTGCTTTTTCAGAGCTTATCTCTTTTTCATATTCTTAATCTCTTTTTTAAGACCCTCGATTTTCTTTTCCTGTTCTTGAACATCTGCTTTCTGTTTGGCCTGTTCCTTTGTATTAGTTGCTTCTTTCTCTTTTATTTCGGCAATTTTTTGTTCAATTTTTTGAATCGCTTCCTTGTAGTCATTGACAGATTTTACATAGCCCTCTGCTTCTTTTTTCAAGCTTTTAACACCCGAATTCATTTCTTTAAGTTTTTTCTCTTCAGCATCCAACTGTTCTTTAAGCATATTGACAGATTCCCGATCTGAAAAATCCAATAGCATAGTCTGTGCTGCAGCTACACCCTGAGGATACTCAGAAGATGAAAGGTAAACAACCCCCATGTTGTACCAAACTACAAGTTCCAATGTTTCAGCATCCTTTGGTACTACTTTAGCGTAGATGTCAACAGTGTTTTCACTCATTGCCTTGATCTTGGCATCATCGCTTAAATATTCATCAGCCTTTTTATTGTAGCTTGTTTTCCCTTTGTAAGCTTTCAAAAAGCTGCCCAAATCACTTTTTACAGATTTCAAAGATGAAATTGTTCCAGGCATTTCTAATACAAAAGCATTGAAACTGCCACGGCTGTTTTGACGGATCTGTTCGGTTATTTTTGGATCGCCCTGTGCAAAAACTAAACTGTTAAAGCTAAAAAGCGTAAGTAATGATAATAATACTCTCATGATTGGATTATGTTTATGAATTTGGGAATAAAAATTATTGTTGCGATAATAACAGTACTAATTGCAGCCAGCAGCACTGCAGCTGCCGCCATATCCTTCGCTTTGCCTGCCAGAGGATGGTAACCCGGAGAAACAAGATCTACAATATACTCGATGGATGAATTTACTGCTTCCAGCGAAATAACCAGTACAAAGCATAGTACAATAATACACCATTCTACTGCCGATAATCCAACGAAAATACCTACTGTACTAACTGTAACAACAGCAAGCAGGTGAATCATGGCATTAGGATGCCTACCGCTGAAAAGGTCAGCAATGCCTTTGAATGCGTAGTAAAACGATTTTATTTTAAACATTAGTTATATTAATGTATACAGATGCAAATTAGAACAAAAAAATATAATTCCCAAAAAATCGGTCAAACATAAAAGCGGCCTGCAAATATTAGTTTGCAAACCGCTTCTTGTTTAGATGAAATATTAATAATTATTTTTTTACAATTTTAGCGCTTGATATTTTTCCGCTTTTAATGTGTGTCACTCGGATGTTATAAGTTCCCGGTACTAAATCTTTCATATCGGTACGCAGATTATTGGTACCTGCAACTGATTTCAATATGTTGGTTCGTAGAGTTCTTCCTAAAACATCTATGATTTCTATTTGAATATCTTCTGAAAAGTCTGCTGAGAATTGGTAAAAAATTTCATCTGATACCGGATTGGGATAAAATCCAAAATTTTTGCCGCTATCTTTAATATTAAGTACCACAATATCTGACAATTCAGTAGTGCCGTCAGTGTTGAACAAGCGCAGACGATAATAATTGAGACCGTTAAACGGATTTTGATCGTTAAAGCTGTAATAGCTGTTTTCTGTACTGTTGCCCTTAGCATTTAAAGAACCAATAGTTTCAAAATTGATACCGTCGCTACTTCTTGTTATTTCAAAATATGACGTATTTTCCTCTTTGGCTGTAGCCCACTCTAATTTGTTGATTCTTTCCTCAGTATGCCCTGTAAAGTACAGCCACTCCAATGGCAAAAGGGTGATTGGTATAAGTACAACACCGCCGGTACCTCCGGAGAAGTTTGGAACGCCTGTCATTGTTGCGTAATTGATACCATTTGTTGTAGTTCCGGTACCTCCGCTTGTCAACATCAGGAAAGTTGCATCATCATCATAATCTGGAGCGGAATAAGCCGAGCCCTGATTTTTAAACCAGAACCAACCGCTTGGATTTGGATATTTGTAGGTATAGCCGCAAGAGGCATACGTTGTTATCCAATTATTAGCAGCCGTAATTACAGCAGTTCTCTCTGCAGGTAGGAAATAATAACGAATATCATAGGGTCCGGATAGAGTTCCAGTGTAGGAAATATTCCAATTTCTTTCCATTTCAAATTGCACTTCCCCAGTACAGGTCATGGTATTACCCGGATCCAGATAATAAGCATTGTTATCTCGGATAGTTGCGGTTACTGTACCTGCAGTACCAAGGTTTCCCTGAACAGATAGAATAATATCGTTACCAACAAAGAAGTGATGCCAACCAAAATTATCGGTACAATAGGTTGTGGTTGAAGTACCATTGGCAGCGTAAATATAAGTTTTGACCGTTACTGTTGTTACAGCATCAACGGAGTTGTTACAGGTTCCTTGTCTTCTTGCGTACACAGTCATTGTACTGCTTGGTGTGATGACAATACTTGGACCAGTACCCAATGGCGTACCGAATCCATTTGCTCCACTATACCAAAATATATTAGATCCTGTTCCGACAGTTCCCCCAGATGCAGTAAGTGTGATATTTGTATTTGGACAAACTGTTCCGGGAACGCCAACAATAGTTGGTGCAGTAGAAGCAGTATTTACAGTTACTACTGTACTTGCACAGGTAGTTGTATTACAAGAGCCTTCGGCTCTTACAAAATAAGTTGTATTTGCTGCCGGACTGACGGTTATACTGTTTCCTGTACCAACTAAAGTACCTCCGCAGGAACCGCTGTACCAACGGTAGCTAGCACCTGTTCCAAGAGATCCGCCACTGACATTAAGTGTAGTTGAGCCTGAAGCACATATAGTAGTAGTACCGCTAATAGTAGTAGGCGCTACGGAGTTTGTATTAACAGTAACAGTATAACTCGTTGTAGCGGTACATCCACTGGCATTAGTTACAGTAACAGTATAAGTTGTTGTTGATGCCGGAGATACCGTAATTGCAGCAGTTGCAACGCCTGTACTCCAAAGGTAAGTGCCGCCACCTGAAGCAGTGAGGGTTGTACTTGCCGTTGCACATATTGCATTAGTACCAGTGATTGCAGCAGTCGGAGCTGCAAGTACTGTAAGGCATTGACTTCTAGTATAAGTACATCCAAAATTGTCAGTTACGCTGTAAGTATAGCATGGTGTTCCTGCCAGAGTTGGGATTACATTTGCTGTTGTTGAATTGATATTTGTCAAACCGGTTGCAGCTGTCCAGCCCTGAGAAGCAATGGTTGGAGTGAACGGTGTACCTGAAGTTAATGGAATAGAAGCGCCAAAATCAAGATCCCAATTAAAAATATAACCGTTGTCAGAACCGATGTTATCTGTAACCTCAACTGTCCAGGTGCCATTAACGGGGCAGCCAATTAAATTTGAAAAACTCTGAACCGGTTGGAAATTACCTGCATTGATAACTGTGCCCGATGGTGTTCCGCCTGTACCTGTAGCTCCCAAGTATAACAAAGTTGTAGAGGTATTATTGAAGCAATAACTCAAACCGGTACCCGGGGCAGTATTTAAATCATCATCTATCGGATACCCTAAAAAGTAGCCGGAATTTGCTGGAGTTGGGTATCCATGTAATAATGTACTTTGACCATTAGGGCAAATAAGGCGCAAATTTAAATCCCCTAAATAACTGTGTTCCATATTCAGACAAATTCTGCTGATATCAGTTGCCGCAGTTATAGTTTGAGAAGGAGAATAACAGTTTACATTTATACTGGTTGAATAAGATACCCCTGTACCGTCGGGTAAGAATGTAGTGCCACTCACCGGAGGCGTGCATACAGGTGCAAATGGTGTCATTGTAACAGAAGCAGAAAGTGCAGCTGTAGCGCCTAAACATATAGAAGCAGGGGTAGCTGACGAGGCAAGGACAGGGGTAGTTGAAACCTGAACCTGAACCTGAGCACTATTTGTATTTTTGCAGTTACTGGGGTCAGTAATTGTGAGGTATGCAAAATATGATCCGGGTGTTGTAAAGGTACGACTGATATTCTGTCCCGAAATTGTTGTGCCATCACTGAATCCCCAAGAATAAGTTGCTCCGGTACCTGAAGAAGAAAAAATACCTGAACCGGTAAAATTGACAGTTGTATTCTGGCAGACTCTCACAATACCTGCACTTGCAGCTGGTGCAGTAGTTAAAGCAGCTGTAATTGTTTGGCAAGGCACAGTACATCCTAACGTACCTGACCAGCCGGAAGATACAGTCGAAGCATCGGAGGTAAACCTGAATGTAACACAACCTGTAGGATTACTCGGACTTGCAGAAACCAAACCCGGCCCAACCAATCCGGTATAAATTCCCATCAGGGTTGCAGATGTACTATTGCCGTCATAAACGTACATAAAATCTCTGCCGTCTTCCAAATTAAAAGCGGTAAAGAATACAGTGGATCTGTTTCCTGCCACATTTGGACAGATGGTGTAAACATTATTCTGATCATTTCCATAATTACCGCCAGCTCCTCCTGAGTCAAGGAAAGTGCCGCTACAGGCAACTACATTAACTGGCGGCGGGGGAGTTACACAAGAGATTGTAGCCGAAAATCCTGCTCCAGCTACGCTTAAATCAGAAAAGAACACTACAGTCAAAGCACCAGATGGATGTGTAGATGTATAAGAGGTTATTGCCGGCAGAGCATTTCCTGCCAACTGTATCAACATTGGAGAAGCTGTTGTTGGGCCATTATAAATTTGGATATAATCGCAGCACGACTCCAAATCAATCATTGTCAAAAGAAGTCTTACCATTGCTCCGGGTGTAGATGGATTGATGGTATATGTCTGATTCAAACTGTTTGTATAGTTTCCTGCCCCTCCTGGGTCTAAAAGAGTTCCCGAACAGGCGCTGACGCTACCATTTGTTACGTTATATGTTGGCCCCGTAGGAACAGGTGTAACACAGGAAATAGCGGCTGCAAAACCAGCTGCCGTTATACTGCCATCCGAAAAGAAGCGAATGGTCAATGCACCCGAAGGGTGTGATGAAGTCAAGGTTGGCGGCAATGTCGTGTATTGTCCCAATAATGGAGATGCCGTTGTTGGACCGTCATACACTTGTACGAAGTCGCAGCAAGTCTCTACCGCCAACGCTGAAAAGATAAGCTGTATTGCTTGACCGGCAGTAGCCGGGTTTATTGTAAATACGCGGTCTTCACTAATGCCATATGCCCCTGCTGCTCCACCTGAATCATAGATTGTTCCTGAACAGGTAGTAGCAGTTCCCGATGCTGTGGACATCGTGTAGGTTGGGCCGACCACGACAGGAGCAACACAAGAAATAGCGGCTGCAAAACCAGCTTCTGTTACACTGCCATCCGAAAAGAAGCGAATGGTTAATGAACCCGAAGGGTGTGTTGAAGTCAAAGTTGGCGGCAACGACGTATATTGTCCCAACAATGGAGATGCCGTTGTTGGTCCATTGTAAACTTGTACGAAGTCGCAGCAGGTCTCTACCGTCAACGCCGAAAATATAAGTCGTATCACCTGACCGGCTGTAGCCGGGTTTATCGTAAATACGCGGTCTTCGCTATTGCCATAAACCCCGCCTGCGCCACCTGAATCATAGATTGTTCCAGAACAGGTAGTAGCAGTTCCCGATGCTGTGGACATCGTGTAGGTTGGGCCGACCACGACAGGAGCAACACAAGAAATAGCGGCTGCAAAACCAGATTCTGTTACACTGCCATCCGAAAAGAAGCGAATGGTCAATGCACCAGAAGGATGTGTTGAAGTCAATGTTGGCGGCAACGACGTATATTGTCCCAACAATGGAGATGCCGTTGTTGGTCCATTGTAAACTTGTACGAAGTCGCAGCATGTCTCTACCGTCAACGCCGAAAATATAAGCCGTATCACCTGACCGGCTGTAGCCGGGTTTATCGTAAATACGCGGT
>JBIKQC010000149.1:0-9076 GCA_044349855.1 Saprospira sp. | reverse complement strand
AAAAACCAAGCCTCCATTTTCTTCAAAATAGTCATAGAGTTCCTTATTGGCCATGATGACATTTTCAAAAGATCCGTATTCACCCAGGTGGTCTTTTCCGGAATTGGTTACCAAACCATAGTTTGGCTGTACCAATTTTGTAAGATAGGCAGTTTCTCCCAGGTGATTGGCACCCACTTCCAATACTGCAATCTCATGATGTCTGCCAATTTGAAGCAGAGAAAGCGGTACACCCAAGTGATTATTCAAATTACCCGGCGTAGAAAAGCAGACATATTTCTGTCCTAATACTGCCTGAATCAATTCTTTGGTGGTTGTTTTACCGTTTGAACCGGCAATAGCAATGACCGGTATTCCCAATTGTTCACGATGGTATCGGCCCAACTGCTGTAAGGTAAATTCACAATCCTCTACCAAAATCCAACGCTCATCATCTTGGTGTAGGGCTTTTAGCTCCGGATCATTTATGACTGCTGCTGCCGCACCGGAATTTATTGCTTCTGAAGCAAACTGACAGCCGCGATGAATGCCTAAATCGTTCTTACGGCCCACAGCAAAGAAAAAACTATCCTTAATCACCTTTCTGTTATCAATAGTAACATGTGGGAAACGACAGTATTTGCTGTATATTTCTTCAATTTTCATATCGCTTATTTTAATGATGCCAAAATACAAATTACCTATTTAACACACCCAAGAATTTACTGTAAAATTATCTGATTTAAAAGAATTGCCGGTAAATAACTTTCTATTTATATCATTTATAATTTTCAACCCAATAATTTATAAGTTAACAAAACAAATATTCCGCAGATTCTATCATTCTAATCTAAAAAATGTAAATTTGTCCCACGATACTCTTTGAAGAAGCTTATTAGAAATAAAACTGTACTAAAGATTATGGAATATACTATAAAAGAATTGGGTGAATTTAAATATATTGAAGAAGGTGAAGGCGAAATCCTTCTGCTTCTCCATGGTCTTTTTGGTGCGCTCAGCAACTTTGGTGGAATTATTGAACGATTCAAGCCTAATTACAAAGTTATAGTTCCTGTTCTTCCTATTTACACTGCACCGGTCAGAGAAATCTCGGTTGACTATATGATGCGCTATGCGGTAGATTTTTTGAAAGAAAAAGGCTATTTCGGTCAAAAAATGAACGTTTTGGGTAATTCTTTGGGAGGGCATGTCGCTTTATTCCTGACATTGGAATATCCGGAATTGGTAAAATCATTGACACTGACAGGCAGCTCCGGACTTTTTGAAAATACCTTGGGCGATACTTTCCCCAAACGTCAGAACTATCAATTTATTCAGCGAAAAACTGAATATACATTTTATGATCCGAATGTAGCAACCAAAGAATTGGTTGACGATCTTTTCGAGATTGTAAATAACAATGATAAAGCCATGCGTGTTGTGGCTATTGCCCGCTCTGCAATCAGGGATAATGTGGAAAACAAACTCCACAATATCACCTGCCCTACACTGCTTATTTGGGGTAAACAGGACCGCATTACACCTCCATTTGTTGGAGAAGACTTCCATAAAGGAATCAAAAATTCACAGCTGACCTATATAAACCGTTGCGGTCATGCCCCAATGATGGAGCGTCCTGATGAGTTCAATATGGCTTTAGGCAAATTTTTGGAAAACGTTAACCGTTACCATGCTTAAAAAACTAGCTGCTTAACATATAAAGAGGATTGATCTGACGATCAATCCTCTTTTTTTAAGGTAATATAAATTGATAACCAATTCCCCGCACAGAATGTATATAGATCGGATTTCGTGGATCCTCTTCAAAATACTTTCTGAAGGAAAGAATAAAATTGTCAATTGTACGTGTTGAAGGATAAACATCATAGCCCCAAACAGATTGTAAAATCTGTTGACGCGACACCACTTCTCCCCTACGTTCGATAAGCAGCTTGAGCAGCATGGCTTCCTTTTTGGTAAGTTTCACCTCCCCCAACTGGCATTTTGCATCAAGAGTTTTGAAATTTACATAATTGGTTCCGAAACTGAATTCCTCCATTGAGGCAGAGCTCTGCTTCTGACTTCGTTTCAACAGGTTTTGAATCCGAAGCAGTATTTCTTCCAAATGAAATGGCTTAGTAATATAATCGTCAGCACCTTTTTTTAGCCCTTGAATTCTGTCTATACCGGCATCTCTTGCCGTCAGAAAGATAATAGGAATGTCCGTATCGCTCAGTCTTATCTGTTCACAGAGTTGCAGCCCGTCCACCTCAGGGAGCATAATATCGAGCAGAATAAGATCGAAATGCTGATCATTATAAACCTTCATTACATCCTTTCCATTACCGACAGCTACTACTTCGTAACCATCCAACTCAAGATTGAGTTTTAAGGTTTCTCTTATATTTTCTTCGTCTTCGACGAGCAGGATTCTTTTCATATTTGGAAAGTGTGTAATTAAAAGACAAAAATTTAAAGCTGCGCATTAGATTTAACATGATTTAATCCTTAACCATCAAATCAACACAGAAAAAACTGTTCCTTTTGGCTGATTATCTTTCACTGTAACGGTTCCATTATGTGCTTCAATTACTTTTTTAACAATATAAAGACCCAATCCGGTTCCAATTGTTTTTCGGGTATCTTCATTGCCTATTCGGTAAAACTTATTGAAAATCTTATTCCTTTCTGATTTTTGTATGCCGACACCCTCGTCAATTATCTCAACGGCAACCTGATCCTTCTTTTTATAAAGCTTTACATTGATTTTTTCACTGTTCTCAGCATATTTAACTGCATTTTCCAAAAGGTTGGAAAAGGCTGTGGAAAGTGTACTGCGTTCACCTTTGGCTAATATTATTTCATTCTCGGCAGGTTCAAAAATTATTTTTCCGCTGTATTTGGGGCGAATCCACGCGATACACTCCTCTAAAAGTTCATTCATGTGCACTTCGCTGAAACTATATTCATATCCGCCTTCCACCCTGGCAGCCAATAACAGATCCTGTACCAGTTTGTGCAGTCGGTCATTATCTTTCAGACCGTTTGTTGAAAGTTTTTGCAGCTGTTCGGCAGTCAGCTGTCTTTTTTGAATTGTCTCCAAAACTAATTGAACCGAGGCTATGGGTGATTTCAGTTCATGTGTGATGGAGAGCAGAAAATTCTGCTGCTGCAGCGCTATCGCCAATTCTTTTTGACGGATGCGATAGATGCGCCAAAGTCCAACCAGAAGAATCAGCATAAAAACAGAGCCCTCTCCAATAATCATCCAGCGCTGCCGCTTATATCTGTTTAGGACAGTTTTCATTTCAGAGTTGCCTTCAATGTCAGCAACCCCTTCAAGTTTGAGTTTATACCTGATTTTCTCTAATTGCGCATTTTTTACTTCCAGATTTTTGCTGTGTAAAAGATAGGACCACCAGCTGCCTGCAGCCAGAATGTAGATAATGATCAGATAAAAAAGTATGTTTCCAGATTTTTTCATAATTAATAAAACGAAAAAGAGGCATTACAAGTTGCAATACCTCTTAGGGAATATTTTTAACCCGGATCGGTTATGATAAATTTTTATTAACCTTTTCGGAATGATATTTTCACTACCTGTTTATTGGTTTCAGAGCCTGATTCATACTTTCGCTGCTTGGCACATTCCAAAGCAATTGTGACCTGTTTACCGAAGAAGTTTGCATTTTTGGGATACTTCTTGGCATCAGCCATTTTGGCATCGATTACTTTTCCGGAGGCATCTATAGAAATTGCCACATAAGCATCTCCCACTTCATCCCAGTCACTTTTTACTGAACAGGAAGTACAGTTAGTTCGGCACTTTCTACCGCCGTTTCCTTCTAAATCACCATCACCGTTTCCTTTTCCGCCTCCACTGCCTACTGTGCCGAGCCCACCTTCTCCACCGCCTTTTTTATCTCCGCCGCCACCGCTGTTGCTGCTGCCTTTAAATTTGCCAAAATTCAAACCGCTGTCATCTTCTTTAGTCTTGGTATTATTTGAGCTGACATTGGATTTGATATCATCGTTGGTTTCAACAGATTTTGATTTCGGTGTTGAGGGCTGGGGATCAGCTTTAACCTCTTCACTGGAAGAAGAACCGCCTCCCTCCTCCATAATTTCCACCTCTTCAAAAGAAGCCATAAGTCCCTGAGGTTCAGGAATAGGATCCATTTTTTTAAAAATCTGAATAAAGGTGAGTACAAGGATAAGAATGGTGTAAACAAGCGCTCCTATCAGCCCGTTGCGTTTGCTTTTGGTATTGTTGTCAAATTCTGATTCCGGGTGCTGTCCGGCCACATTGGATATTTCCATATCATTTTAATATTAAAAAAACTAAGCAATTGTCTACCTAATTTGGTAAAATTGATTTTTTTATTTTTGTTAAACCTGCCCAAAGCTTTCTAAACTGTCTTAACAGGAAAATTGAAAACTGACCTATCGGATTTTCTCTCAATGTTCTATTTTCTTCCCATTTTTCCTGTAATTCTTTAAAACAAGCTATATATTCTTTATAATACTTTTTGTGCAGATAGTCGTGATTGGCCTCATGCATTTTACTGTCAAATGAGTTAATCATGGAAGTTGTCAGTACGCGATAATCAAAACAGATGGCTTTTAGATAATAAAATTGATAACCATTGCTCATCATTCGCAGCCAAAGTTCCCAATCCTCATGCCCCATATAAGGCATATTCATATCATAACCGCCCAATTTTTCAACTACATCTTTTTTAATAACTGCACAGGCATCGATATAGTTAAGTGCCATTAGTTTATACTTGTCAAATTTACCGACATGCCACACTCTGTTCACTTTTCCAAATTTTTGTGCATTACCGTAAACAACAGCTATTTCAGGATTTTTATTAAAAATCTCCATTGCCTTTTTCAAATAAAGCGGCCTTACTTTATTGTCGGAATCCAATGGCAATATAAATTCTCCACTGGACTTTTCCAAACCGTAGTTTCTGGCAGATCCCAATCCGCCGTTCTGTTTTTTAAAATAAAGAAATCGCTTATCTTTTGCTGCCCAGCGCAATGCAATCTCTTCCAGATTGTCAGGTGAACCGTCATTGACCAGAATTGCCTCCCAATTTGTATAATCCAATTTGCTGATTGACACCAGAGTTTCTTCCAAAGTACTTTCCGACTTATAACAGGGCACGATGATCGAAACCTTGGGTTCCATTGCAGAATTCATAAAAAGGGATTATTGCTAATTCTAAAAATCTAGTTAATTGTAAGTTTTACACCGTCAAAAGCACTTGCAACCTGTATAATATCACTAACTTCTCCAACTTTTCGGTCCTTTGGTATAGTTATTAATAATTCAACCGATTTATCTACTGCTATCTTATCCAATTCCTTCCTCAATACAGATGCAAAATCATCATAACTGGTTGTATCGCTTTGAATCAGATATTTATCATTCTCTAAAAATGCAATTTTAATAACTGTTTTTTCAATTTTCTGAGTTGCTATTCCTTTGGGTACAAAAAAAGCAAAAACCACAAAAAAGGCCACAACAAAAATCAGAATGATACTTCTTCGACGAAGATCAGTTCCTCTAAGTGTGACATGATTTCTGTGGAATTCTATTTTACTCATTTTTCACTGACTTTAGTGGCCAGAATCATTTTTACACCATATTGGTTGATAACATCCACTATTGACACCAAAGTTTGCGCATCAACAGATTCATGAATATCCAAGACAACTGAAATCTGATCTTTGGGTCTGCCGTCAATTCTGATGGCCTGTCCCAGAAGACCGTTCAGGGAGGGAATATCAACTTTTAATTTATTAAAGGTGATAACTTTGGACTTATCAACTTTTATGACAACAGGTTTAGCAGTTGCAGAATTATTTGTGCGACTCGAATTGGGCAGCATGAGATTGATTGCCGTCGGATTGACGACATTCGAGGTAAGCATGAAGAAAATCAGCAGCAGGAATACAATATCAGTCAAAGACGACATGTTAAAATCTGCACTGACCTTATTCCTTTTCTTTAATGCCATAAGTATATCAATTGATTACTGTATAATATGCAGTAGCCTATTAAACAGATGATATCAAATTATTTTTTAGCCGGCTCTGTTGCCAAAATCAGTCTTGCCTTATGCTTGTTGCTCAGACTCATAATTTTGACAATAGTTCCAGTTTTTTCTTCCTGCTCTACATTGAGCACGATTGTCACCTCATCTTTTATCCCTTTTTGCTGGTTTATTCCGCGTTCTTCAGCAATTCTTTTTGCTAAAGCAGCGTCCATATTCTCCCAGGCCACTAATTTGTCTTCGATAAAATAAGCACCCTGTTTTGTAACAGAAAGTGCAATATTCATTGGCGAAGGCGTTTTACCGCTGGAAGTAGGCCGCTTTATATTTTGAGCATTGGGGCTTGTAAGGCTTGATGTCAGCATGAAAAAAATAAGTAACAGAAACACGATGTCTGTCAAAGACGACATGTTGAATTCTGCACTTACTTTAGATCTTTTCTTGAAACCCATATAAGTTATTGATTATTTTTTCTTTGTTGTTTGTTAGCTATTAAGCAAACAAAACGGTTTTAACTGAAGCTATGTGCCTCCTACTTTTCAAGTTGAGATCTGCTAAGAGATTCAAAATTAAAATACTCCTGATTAAAGAACTCACTCCGTTCGGTTCATAATTCTTAATTCCCTAGGCAGGTTCCTGAAGCATATCCATAAATTCCATGGTAGCTGCTTCCATTTTGAAAATAACGCGGTCAATATTCGCTACCAATGTATTATATCCAATATATGCGATGATACCAACTACAAGACCAAACGCAGTGGTAATCAATGCCTGGTAGATACCGCCCGCCAAAGCTCCTGTACTGACGTCGCCTCCGGCCATTGTCATAAATGAAAGAATCATACCGGTTACTGTTCCAAGGAAGCCCGTCATTGGTGCTGCACCTGAAATGGTGGCGAGGTAGGAAATACTTCTTTCCATCTTATAAATCTCCAAATTACCAACATTCTGAACTGCTGCCTGAATATCTTCCAATGGCTTTCCAATACGCTGAAGGCCCTTTTCAACAAGTCGGGCAACAGGAGTATCTGTGTTGCGGCAAAGGTTTAATGCCGATTCAACATCACCTTTCTGTACATATATTTTAATCTGATCCATGAAGCCTTTGTCTACCTTTCCGGCGCGCTGAATTGTCAGAAAACGCTCAATAAGAATGTAAATCGCAACAATCGACATCAGCACCATAATAATTGTGATAATGATACCGATTGTACCTGATGAAATAATGATATCCCACAAAGAAAAGCTAATCTCTTTTGGAGCATCAGTTGCTGTAGAAGTAGTGTCAGTTGCAGGTGACTGAAACAGAAAGAAAGGATACATAAATTTGGTATGAATTAAAGTTAAAAGAGTAAAGTATGTGTTATTGATCAATTTAAACCACAGGGTGGATAATTGCAAAGTTTTAAACTTGGCGAATTTATTATTTTTTTATAGGTTTTGTTTATTTTTAAGATACTTTTTTATTTGTTAACGTCAGATAATTCAGAATATTTGATAATAAGTGAGCGATTAGCTGACTTTCACAATTATTTAACTAATTTTAATCTGCCTAAAATATTATTGGGTACAACCTAAGTTTGGCAATAAAATTGTTAAAAGCATAGGCATCACTTCAAAATACAACTATGAAAATACGATTTATCTCCACATTTTGTCTGTTCTGTTTAAGCGCCATCCTTTTTGCCCAAGAATCTCCTAATCATCCTGTTCCCAGAATGAAAAAAGTTCAGATTGCTGAGACCGGATGTTCTGTATATTTACCATCTGAAATAACATTCGAAATGTCAAAATCTGAGGATGGATCTGAAGTCTATACGGGTGAGGTGGAATTCGACGGTTTCAATTTTGCTGTCATCTGTGTAAAATTTGCAGAACCTATTAAAGAAAAAGAAGGAAGAATTGACGTATTGACTTCTTATTTGGATTTTCTGCAGGGGCAGTTTGGTATTGAAGGCAGTGCGGGTTATGGCAAAGGTCATACTTTAGAAAGCAACACCGATGCAGAGGGCGTCATTGATTACTGGTCAGATACTGAAGAAGTTGATTATGCCGTAAAGGGCTGGATTGACGGGAAATATTTGGCGGTACTTTTGCTTTATGGTGAAGGAGAATATCATTACTTTAATGTTCAGGAAATGTTTTTGAACGGTTTCCTTTTCGGGAGATAACAATTTTGTCAATATTCTGAACAATTGTTGAATTAAATACAAAATACCCCTATTTTTCATGTCCAATTCCGCACGCACAAGATTTGACAACTTTTAAAAAGTTGTCAAATCTGTGCACCTGCGCACACAACACCAAAAACCTAAGCAAATGCTAGCTACTGTTTTCCTCCCTATTGCCCTTGGGATCATTATGTTAGGCCTTGGACTGGGGCTTACAATCGAGGATTTTACCAGAGTCCTGAAATTTCCAAAAGCTGTACTGGTAGGTCTTATCTGCCAAATGCTGATTTTGCCCTTTGTTTGTTTCGGCATTGCCGTTGGGATGGGTCTGAGACCTGAACTTGCTGTGGGCCTTATGCTGCTTTCAGCTGCACCCGGCGGAGCGGTAGCTAATTTATACAGTCACCTTTCCAACGGCAATGTGGCTTTAAATATTACTTTGACTGCTGTCAACAGCGTACTGTCAATTTTTACATTGCCGATTATTGTCAATCTCTCGATTGGTTATTTTATGGCAGATACGGATACAACTGTTACTTTACAGTTCAAAAAAGTCATCGAGGTTTTTGCAATTGTGCTTGTGCCTGTCATTATTGGTATGATCGTCAATTCAAAATACCCCGATTTTTCTAAAAAATTGGAAAAACCTTTCAAAATTATTTCCGCACTATTTTTAGCTGCAATAATTGTAGCGGCGGTCCTGAAGGAACAGGAAAGAATTCTCATTTATTTCAGAGAAGTTGGCCTTGCTGCACTACTATTCAATCTTATAAGTATGGCATTGGGCTTTTATCTTCCACTTTTACTAAAAATCGGAAAAAAGGAAGCTATTGCAATCGGCATGGAAATTGGCCTTCACAA
>JBIKQC010000148.1:0-9080 GCA_044349855.1 Saprospira sp. | reverse complement strand
TCCACCACATGCTCCCGCGTGTAAGAATTGGGTCCGATAAAAACAGTTACGAGTACTTGATCAACAGGGCGTCCATTTTCATCGCAGATATAGCCCAAATGGGCTGTGTGACTCGCTACTGTCAGCAAATTTTTTCCTTTGAACAGTCGGGCTGCTATATTAATGGCTTCAGTGCCGGAGATTCTGATTACGGCGATGGCACCCAGGCCGGGGGCAGTAGCAACCGCTGCAATGGTATCCTGTAGATCGAGGTAGTTTATCATTATTATGGTTTTACCTTAAATTCCTTCAACTGTCTTTCCGATTTTAGCTCGCCATTAATATCGAGGTATGTAAACTTTATTGGCCCCACTCTATCAGCAACGATTACTTTAGTATAAGGCTTGATAAAATATTCGGTACAGTCTGTATAAGCCTTCCCGTTTACCGCAATCGGGCCCGTAATCCTTTGTGCTTCGACCCTTGTAACCACGTCGCCCAAACAGGTTTCATATTCAGCCTTATCTTTGATTTTCAAATAGAGTGGCATGGTAAATTCACCGCCGCCGCGTGTATTGCAACGTACAAAAATAGAATCTTCTGAAACCATGAGCCATTTTTCAAAATTCAGATTTACTTTGATCCCTTTATCTGTTTTTTCATTGGACATAACCTTCAGTGTGTCGGAATATCCATCGGACGATTCATAAATCCAATAAGTACCGACGCTATATGGAATAAAAGTTTTGTTGTCAATTGCACATTTAGGGTTTTGCCCTACTTTGCTGCTTTTGCAGGCACTGAAAATAGTGGCCGCCAGTATTAAATAATAAATGCGTTTCATACGAATTTTATTTAAGAAGGTATAAAAACTTCAAATATTGAAGATATTGCTCCGACAGAGACATTCGAGTTGCAAAATTTCACTACTTCTCGTCATGGAAAAAGATTTTATAAAAATGCATACCCTTTTCGGCATCATAGCCCCTTTCAACAGTTCCGTCCTCATGTGCCTTTGCCGAGTGAATTTTAATTTCAACCTGAGTATCAAGCTGAATAATTTTTCGGAAACTGCGCTCTGCCTTTTTTACAATTGGCGCTGCAATAAAAAAGGTTTCTTCTTCGGGCAGAAGCCCTTCTTTTTCCTGATAGCCATTTTTGTATTCCCGAAAAATCTCCTTCTTTTCCTCATCTTCCAAAAACAGTTGAGTGGCGAGTTCTTCGAAGTCAAATTCTTCTTTGGTATTGAAATATTCCAGTGATTTATTAAGGAAAGTGACCTGTTCCTGTTTTTCTTCTTTTTCGAATTGTGATTTGCCGTACTGTTTGCAGAGATTCAGATAAGTTTTGGTATAAAAATTATCATCGTGAATCTGCATCAGCATTAGAAATTCATCCCGCCAATATTTTGCATCGCTGCCTTTCATGTCCACACTTACTACCCTAAAACCTTCTTCCCCCTGTGTATTGAAGATTAGACAGCCTTTGTCCAGATTTTCCATATTGGTCCCCTCTTCAAAATAAAGTTCCCAATCTTCCTCCTCATCCAAACGTAGTTTCAGGAACTTGTCCTTGGTTTCCACTTTAAAAATACCTATTGCATCCACCAGTTCGTCATCTACGATTATCTCTTCAAAATAAGCTACATAGAGTTCTCCATCATTGATTTTGTTATGATCGGAGCAGTCATAGAGGTGACGGAGTATATTCACTGACTGTTCATAAAAAAGTTCAGATTCGCTGCTGTTTTCGAATATCTGCTTACAATAATTGTACACCTCGTTCATTGAAAGGTCGGTACTGTGCCCAAAATGATAAAATGTTTCTGATTTGAAATGACTTAGAAAAAATTGTAATAAGTCAGCCATCAAATCAGTATCATTTAGTGGCAATAGTTTTCTCGAAGGGAAGATTCCTTCTTCTCTACTCTTGTTGCCTACCCGATGCAATGCCAATCGACGAAGTTTTGTTTCTGAAAATATGATATTTGTGTTCATCTGTAAGTTCAATTTGCAGTTATTTATTAATGACTTTAGCTGCAAAAATAAACCTTTAGCAGCGCATTAACCACAAAAATGAAAATAATGCTTAAAAAAAAGCCTCGCTTCCTTTCGGAAACGAGACCATCACTATAAGAACACCCAATTAAAACCTTTATTAAAAAGTCACTATTTAGTTGCCTATTTTTTAAACTTAAAGCATATTTAAACCAATTAGATAATTTCAAATATTATGCCAAAAACAGGTCTTTTCCCATAAAAAAGCAACAGGTAGATTATGAAATAAACCCTATGATTTTCTAAAAAACTCATCTCATTTTTAAAATGACGGTTTAAAAACGATATTTTTGCAGTAAAAACAATGAATATGCAGGATTTACCGGCTTTCAGGCGCTATTACAATGATCATATGCACTCAAAACTTCGAAGTTTTGAGCGTATTCGTTGGGTTTTACTCCTGAAAATAGTGCTGGGATTTATTACGCTGATTGCTCTTTCTTTTTTTATTCTATATGCAAAGCTATCAGCACTTATACTCTTTCTGCCAATTCCCTATTGGGCATTTTATGACTACGTCAAAAGAGAGATAAAACAGTTCAAAAAAAAGTATAAACCAATCGTAGTACAGGGAATATTGGATTTCATAAATCCTGAATACCGCTATTATCACGATCAGTTCATTGCTTATGATACCTTCAACCGCAGCGGAATATTTCCTGTAGAACCGGCTATTTATAAAGGTGAAGATTATATTATGGGTAAAATTGGAGAGGTTGATTTTGAGATGTGTGAACTGCATTTGGAACACCCTTCATATGTTCGGTCCCGATTGCAAAAGCTTTTTGACGGACTCTTCTTTCACTCAAAATTCAACTACAGCGCTAAAGGCAGTATTGTAATCATTCCCCGCAAAAGACGGCAACGATTTATAGGAACACTAAAAAATATTACGAGATATGGTGGATATGAAGTAAAGGGCACGGGAAACAGTACTTTTGACAGCCGATTCCTAGTTTTTGCAGAGCCAACAGTGAAATATGACGAGATTCTAACTCCTGAAATACTGGAAAGTCTAAACAGTTACTACATAAGCAGTAAAAAAGATGTTTTTGCCTCCTTTGTCGATGACCATTTTTATTTGGCTGTCTCAGAACCATATCAGCTGCTCGATGCTAATATTTTTAGGACCAATATAAGTTTTGAAATAATTCAGGCTTATTATAGAGAATTGCAGGTTTTCATGCGAATAGTTGAAGATTTTGACAATTCGCACTAATCAATCTTAACTGTTTTTGAAAAATAAAGTTGAGAAAGGTTAACTAAAGCTACTTACGGCCAAAATCAGCAGGTATTTCTCCCCAGTTCACAGTGTCCCATTTAAGAATAGGATTGCTGTAAGTGTTGACCTCCAACCATTTTTCTGCCCTTTCGATTAGATCATATAGTGTTTTGGTTTTGGCATTCTGCACCAGATTTGTTTTGGCTTTTTTCTTTTTAACCCAACCCATCGCAGTTATTGAGTCCGTATAAATTGGAGTTTGGTTATTTTCCTGCCGCTTGAAAAGTGCCAGTGCATGTACTATTGCCAAAAATTCACCAATATTATTTGTTCCCAAAGGGAAGGGCCCCTGATGGAAAATCAACTCTTTGGTTTTGGTATTTACACCCTGATATTCCATCAGACCGGGATTGCCGCTGCAGGCAGCATCTACTGAAATGCTGTCATAATTAATACCTTTTTTACTACCCGATTTATTTTTGGCAGTCGTTTTTGTTCCGTTTGCATTTTTCTGAATAAAATCGCCCGGTTTACCTTTATATGCAACTTCGGCTTCGGCTTTGGTTTCGAAAGATTTATACTTTGCTCCCTCAACACCATGAATATGCTTCTGGCATTCCGCCCAACTATCATATATACCTGGTACAGTTCCTGACCAGACTACGTAGTATTTAATTTTTTTATTGGACATGGGTTAACTTTTACTTCCGTTTACTTTTATTTTTTCTCTTTTCCAACCTTGAAAGTGTATTCGGCGACAGCTGCAATCTCAGCAGTAGAGAGTACGCCTTTATAAGGTTGCATGGCGCCCTTGCCGTTGGTAATGTGTTTTATGCGGTCTTCCAAAGTCAAGACCGACTCAGGGATGGGTTTTGCCCCGTTCAACCCCATGCGTCCGTCAACCCCATGACAGCTTACACAGTGTTTTTTAAAAACGGCATATCCGGAAGGACCATCGTTTTTGATATTTCCTTTGTCGCCCCCACATTTATAAAAGGGTAGGACTATCACAAACAGAAGTAAGGCAATAAATAATCTCATATATTTATTTATTTTAATAGAACTTCAAATATATCATACAAATTTATTATAATTACAGTAAAGCTGTTAGCACTAATCCTTAATTTATCACAAATTTATAAAACTATGTTCCCTATTATTATCGGCGTTATTGTCGCCATAACTTTTTTATTTTTCTCGACCATCAAGCTTGTAAAGGAGCGTTCAGCACTTGCTGTGGAACGTTTCGGGAAGTTTAACAGGATTTTACATCCGGGTTTGAACTTTACCATACCTTTCCTTGATAAGGTGAGTAAACGCATTAATCTGAAAATTCAACAGATGAATGTACATATCGAAACAAAAACAAAAGACAATGTTTTTATCAAATTACAGGCCTCTGTTCATGTGCAGGTAATGCCCAACAAAGTAAAAGAGGCTTACTACGAATTGGACGATCCCTATGCACAGATTTCTTCCTATATTTTTGACGTAGTACGTGCCGAAGTTCCAAAACTAGATTTGGACGATGTTTTTGTCCGAAAAGATGATATTGCAAATGCAGTAAAAGCTGAATTGGCTGAAAACATGGAGAAATACGGTTACCGAATTATTCAAACTCTTATTACCGACATCGACCCTGATGGATTGGTTAAAGAATCAATGAACCGAATAAATGCTGCCCGCCGCAACAAAGAAGCTCTTTCGGAAGATGCAGAAGGCCGCAAAATTGCAAAAATAAAAGATGCGGAGGCTGAAAAAGAAAGCAAGCGACTACAGGGCGAAGGTGTTGCTAATCAACGTTTGGCTATCGTAAAAGGTTTTGCAGATTCGGTAGAAGATTTTAGCAATACGCTTAAAGATGTTTCTCCAATCGAGATCATGCAGTTTGTTCTGCTAACACAGCATTATGATACAATAAGAGATATCGGAGAGAAAAACAGTTCTATACTTGTTCCCTATTCACCCGGCACCTTGAAAAGTCTGCAGGAACAGATCATGGAAGGTTCTTTCATGAGCGATGAAATGCGCCAATTAAAAACCGAAAGCAGAGAACAGAAAAAAGAGGTAAAATCTTTTAAAGAAAAAGAAAAACAAATCTTAGATATCGATCAGAATATTGATGATATTTAGAGTAGCGCTACCTTGAAAAGTAAAACAGCCAATAAGTGCCAGATAGATTTGTTTTATTTGATTGTTCGATTTATCTGAACTGAGTCAAAATAACTTGTTTACTCGTTTCAATTAGATCCAGTAATTTACTAAAGGTTTTTTCCCAAATAAAACAAGGGCTGTCCAGACTTATTATACATTGCCCCCAAAAAGTTAGACACTATTGGGGGCAATTTTAATACAACAACAATTGTAGGTATTAACCCAAATCCGTCATTAGAAATTCTATTCGCTTCGCGGAGCCTTCGGGTTCCAAGCCTAAATTGCTGTGAAACTAAGCACTTACTCGTTTTTTGGGTTTTGAAATAGGGGTAACTATTTATAGAGCTCGCTGTGCTCGGTTCTTCACCCCAAAAAACTCCGTGAGTACTTATTTTCTTTACCCTTTAGGCTTTCATAACGAACTCTAATGACGGATTCGGGATTAAGCAACTTTATTCATATTTAAATGCCCTAAAAATTCAGGCAGATATTTTTGCACAGTGGCCATATTGATAAACAAAGTTCTATCTAATATCCGATCTGTAAAAATAGCATTTTCGCAATCGATAAAAGTCTTAAACTTGATTTCACCGCTATATAAATCCAATTCAAAGTTACCAAATACCCTTTCTTTATTCAACCACATAAGGTACATAGCACTATCTGGACGCTGACTTGCAGGTACAATTATTGGAAAAACTGCATAGATTGAAACTGCTGAGTTAGCGCATATTTTTATTCTGCATTTCCAAGGCCCTCCTTCAGATTCTGCCTCAAATTCAAAGATATCTTCAGCTGGCAGCGTGAAAATAATATCATTTATATTAAGATATTTTTCGATGATCGTTTTCATATAAAATGTTTAGGATTATTCAATTTTAGGAATTGATTTGGTGCAATTTTATTTGTCAAACCTGTAGAGTTTGAAATGTTCAATTATTCTGATCAGCTTTTCTGCATAATTTTTATCGGTAGCATAACCGGCAGTTTTAAGCCCTCTCGCCCAGTTTTTATAATCACTTTTGCTTAATTTTGTCAGATATCGGTATCTGTCACCGACCAGAAGCTTGCTGTGTTCTCTGAAACTGTGCCAGGCCGAATCAAAAATTCTAAACATATCATATTTATCATCATCAGTATAATTTGCACAGCGGCATCCAATGCATTTGCTTCGGCATTTTATTCCAAAATGATTATTCTCTCTTTTTGCCAACTGACTTTCTCCCGCATTACTTTCCAAAAGACCCTGTGCCAATGTAATGCTGGCTGGAATGTTATATAGTTCTGCCTCTTCCCGGGCTATTTTTGAATACTTTTCAATATAGTTATCGCATGTTTTACGTTTAGCAATAACAACTGCTTGAGGGATGTTTTTCTTTTTAAAGTATTCGGGAGAATTGAATACAATTGAAAGGTTTGACAGTTTTGCTGCCAAAAGCTTTTCTTCCTCGCTGAGGGCAGCTCCCACTGCTGTTGCCTCATTGGCAAGGTTCAGTCTTTTACGGATATCTCCGCTGTTATCCTTGATCTGTTCATACCATTTTTTATCAGACACTGAAGTTGTCTTCTCCTTTTTAACCACTGCCGTTTTCTTTATAGGTTCCTGCTTTGCTGTACCAAAAGGAGTTCCGTACATAATACCAGGATCCAGAATATTGGCGGTGTATGCATTTTTCTCTCCCATTGAGAAGTGAAAACTCATATCCTTCTGACTGAAAATGTATAATATGGCCACAAGGATTCCAACCTGCACCCATTGATTTTTTACAGTTTTTTGCACCTGATTGATGCCATTGTTCCAAACCTGGCGCATTGCAAGCGATGAATTAGAATTGCTCATAGTTTAACTGTTTTAATAATGCCTCAAAATCTTATTTCTGTTTGATTCCCTCATCAGCATTTCAATAACCACATTGCAATATTAAAACAATTTGTTTTACACTGCAAGTATTTTTTATTAATTTTTAAAACATTATGGTTTTTTAACTAAAATTATGTTTCCCTCTGCAATTAAGCTAAAGGAATTAATACCAATTAATTACAAAAAAAAGGCAGCTGACTTTATCGAAAGTCGCTGCCAATCTGAATTGCAAATGTTTTTGTTTTAACTTTTTAGATTCCTGCCAAAAAAATCTAAAATTGCATCTGTTTCCGATCCCCAATATTTATAATCATGTCCCATTTTCTCGGGAAGGTTAATTTTAATTTTATCCTGATCAAAGATTTTGGAGAGCTCCTCATAAAACAATTTTGTCTGATCTGCCGGTACAACTTCATCTTTTATTCCGTGTCCAAGATAAATTGGGGTTTTCCACTCTTTGATTCTCGAAGTTGGATTATCAATGGTCTCCCATCTTTCTTTTTGCGTGGAATAGGACCCATAGAAAAGTTCCGTCAGCTTATCTTCCGGTATTTTTGACTGATCATAGTCTCCCGAAAGTGCGGCGACAGCCGAAAAGAGTTCCGGTTGATCCAAAGCTATTAAAACTGCGCCATGAGCACCCGTAGAAAGGCCGAGCAAATAATTATTCTGACCAGGAAGCAGCAGATTGTGATATTTTTGTAAATGTGTGAAAACAGTATCTGTCAGCCAAGTACGCAGTGGATAATTCCTGAAAATTGCAGCCGTCTGTTCATAAAATGAGTCTGCATAAATACTTTTGCCCATCTCAGGCATAATAAGGCAATATCCTTCTGCGGTTGCTTTACGGCAAAGATCCGGTGCCTTTTCACACCAGTCATGTTTTGGGAAGTTATATCCTTGCAGAATAATAATATTTCCCTTGAATTTACTCACTTTATCAAAACGGGCAATATCAATTTCATAATCTCCAATTTTCAAAGTAATGAAACTGTCCAAGCCTTTGGGTAAAGGCATGGTATCGGTTTTTACAATAAATTCATCAGTTTTGATAGCCTGTTCCTGAGCGCAGGAAACAAGTATCAAAAATAATTGAAAAAATATAAATGCATTGTACTTCATTGTTTATCCATTTATTAAGGCGTATCTGTAATGATCTTCCCACTTTCCATTTATTTTTAGGTACTTAAAGGATAATCCCTCCCGGATAAATCCCAGTTTTTCTACAACTTTCTGAGAAGCTAAGTTTTGGGGCATTATATTGGCTTCTATTCTATTAAGATTCATATCTTCAAATACAAATTGACAGGCTTTTCCGACTGCTTCAGTCGCAATTCCTTTATCACAGGATTTCTCATTAGTTTTATAGCCCAAAAAACAGGACTGAAATGCCCCGTAGACAATATTTGAAAAGGTGATATCGCCAAGAATTTGCTGAAATGCGCGGTCTCTGACGTCAAATATATAAAAATGCAGCATTTGCTTTTTATGCATTTTAAACCACTGTTCCTGCAGTACCTTTTCAATATTTTCAAAATTCAGAAAATTTTCCGGCCAAGTTGGCATATACGGTTTGAAGAATTGCTCATTTTTTGCAAAATATGACTGAACTGTTTCTGTGTATTCTGCATTAAGTGTTTTTAAAACCAATCTTTCAGTCTCAAATAGTATCTGCATAATTGTTTGTTTAAACCCAAATCCGTCATTAGAAATTCTATTCCAAGCCTAAATTGCTGTGAAACTAAGCACTTACTCGTTTTTTGGGTTTTGAAATAGGGGTAACTATTTCTTCACCCCAAAAAACTCC
>JBIKQC010000604.1:0-2601 GCA_044349855.1 Saprospira sp. | reverse complement strand
CTGCGCCTCATAAGTAAGTCCGATACGGTGACGTAGTACATCTTTACAAACTGCTCTGATGTCTTCAGGAATAACATAACCGCGACGCTGCATGTAGGCATAGGCTTTTGCAGCCAATGCAAGGTTGATACTTGCACGTGGAGATCCCCCGTAGGAGATAAGATCTGCCAAACCCGGAAGATTATATTCTTTTGGTTCGCGTGTAGCAAAAACTATGTCCAAAATGTATTTTTCAATACGCTCGTCCATATACACCTCGCGAACTGTTTTACGTGCCTGAATTATATCATTGATAGTTGCTACCTGCTTAATTTTTTCAAATTGTCCGCTCATGTTCAGGCGGATGATCTGACGTTCCTCTTCCTTGGTAGGGTAGGTGATTGTAGCTTTTAGCATAAAACGGTCAGACTGTGCCTCGGGCAGAGGATAAGTGCCTTCCTGTTCAATTGGATTTTGAGTGGCCAAAACCAAAAAAGGTTCTTCCAAAAGATAGGTTTCATCGCCGATAGTTACCTGACGCTCCTGCATGGCTTCGAGCAGAGCCGATTGTACCTTTGCCGGAGCACGGTTGATCTCATCTGCCAAAATAAAGTTGGCAAAAATAGGACCGCGACGTACCTGAAACTGACCTGAGGTAGGATTGTAAATCATCGTTCCTACAATATCGGCAGGTAAAAGGTCTGGTGTAAACTGAATTCGGTGAAATTTTGCTTCAATTGCTTTTGCCAAAGTATTGATAGCCATTGTTTTTGCCAATCCGGGCAGACCTTCCAGCAGGATATGACCTTTGGCAAGCAGCCCAATCATAAGGCGTTCCAACATGTATTTTTGACCCACAATTACTTTTGAGGTCTCATTTAGCAATCTTTCAATGACCACACTTTCTGCGTGAATGCGTTCGTTGAGTGCTTGTATATCCGATGAAGAGTGCATGAAAATTGAGGTATTTGATTGTAATTTTGACGGAGAATCCGATTAGAAAGCAAAATTAAATATTTTTATAAGACAAATGCTTTATTTTTAACTGATATTAACTTTTGATTATGGCTCTTTGTTATAATTAGGTATTAAATAGAAAAAATCCACTTAAAAATTTAGGGTTTGACAAACTGATTAAACAGAATTTCAAATTCATCTTTGTTTAAAAAGTTACGCATCCTGGTAGCGTTCATTCCAAAAAGATTAATCTTTTCAGGCAACAGGTCGCGCTGACATACATTTTTGAATACATAGCCAAAAAGTTCGGTACAGTACATTCGGCTCGTATCGGCATCATTAAAAGTCAGGTCAAATGGTATTTTTTTTGCTAGCAGACGCTTCGATTCCAGAACAATATTTTTCCGTTCACTGTCTGTGCTCTTAATTCTTATTCCAATAAGGCTGCCGCGCTGACTTTCTTTTAGATAGCTTTTAAGCGGTTCTACAAAAACGCCATCAACATAATTATTTGAAAGGCAGTGCAGTACATGCGGTTCTTTGTAACCTTCTCTTAAAATCAGTCCGCAGTGGGTTATTCTTATTTTTTCATCCAACACATCTGCAATCCTGTCACTGATCCAACCATAACCCTTTCTCAGCAGTAAATCGCCTTCCTGAAGCTGATCTGTTTCAGCCGAAGAAAGCAGGGCATTTGGAACAGTTTTATCTGATCGGAGCAGGTTGGTATTAATCTGTATATCTTCCGGTCTTGAACTGTCTGCTATTATCAATAACTTATCAGCAACGATTACCTTATATCCAAAAGGCAGATTTATCAGACAGACAACTATTGATAACATTAATATTTTCATGAGGCAAGATTATTTAGTTCTAATCCTTTTTTTGAATATCCTCCATTCCAAAATGTTTATGCACAAACCATTTTCCTTTTTGAAGCATCATTTCCACCCCTTTTTCTTTACCATCAGCACCACAGCAGATGGTACAAATCATCTTTCCCTCTTTGTAAGAACAGCTAAGATTCTTTAACTGAACCTGTACTTCCTTTTTTTTGACTTCCATATCTTCGGCGGAAGACATTTTAAGTAATACACCGAATAAATGCAGTTGCCTTTTTGTTAAATCTGTTCCAAGCGCACTTGCAGTCTCCAAATCCAATTTGTACAGGGCCTCGTAAAATGCTTTTACGGCATCTTCGGGCTTGCTTTGAAACGCTGCAACCTTTGGGTTTTTGCAGGCAAAGAAAAAAGGGATCAGTAACAGAAATTTATACATAAAAGGGAGTTCTAAGCCTGTAGGGATTAAAATACATTTGCAGATCTGAATTGACGCAGGAATCTGAGGTCATTTTCGAAAAACAGGCGGATGTCATCAATCTGATATTTGAAAAGGGCAATACGCTCGATACCAATGCCGAAGGCAAAGCCGGTATATTTTTCGGGATCAATTCCGCAGCTTGTCAAAACCACAGGATCTACCATTCCGCAGCCCAAAACTTCGAGCCAGCCGGTGCCTTTTGTCAGACGCTGATCGCGCTCGGTTTCCAAGCCCAAATAAACATCCATTTCTGCGCTGGGCTCAGTGAATGGGAAGTAGGAGGGGCGCAGGCGGATTTTTGTAGCGCCGAACATTTCTTTGGCAAAATAAGTAAGCGTTTGACGT
>JBIKQC010000603.1:0-2604 GCA_044349855.1 Saprospira sp. | reverse complement strand
TTTTTACTCCGATTGTGGACGATCCTTTTTTATTTGGCAAAATTGCAGCTGCCAACGCCCTCAGTGATGTATATGCAATGGGCGGAACGCCAATTCTTGCCCTTGCGGTATTGGGTTGGCCTGTTGAAAAACTGCCCGCATCCCTTGCCAATCAGGTAATAAAAGGCGCTATTGAAGTCTGTAAAGAAGCAGGTATTCCTTTGGCAGGCGGACACAGTATTGATGCTGCCGAGCCATTTTTTGGTTTATCGGTAAACGGAACAGTAAAATTGATTCACCTGAAAAGAAATGACACCCTAAATGAGGGAGATTTTTTGTTTATGACAAAACCAATTGGAATAGGAATCCTTACAACTGCTGCAAAAAGAGATCAATTGCAAAAAGAAGATGAAGTTCATTTACACAAATTCATTACTCAATTGAATAAAGTTGGGGCGCAGCTTGCCAAATTTGAAACTGTTTCTGCCATGACAGATATTACGGGTTTCGGTTTGGCGGGACATCTGCTTGAAATGTTGGGAAAAAATGAACTATCTGCCGAAATTTATGCCGATAAAATACCTTTAATGCCCGGTCTTGATTATTATTTGAATAAAATGATAGTACCCGATGCCACTTATAGAAATTGGAAGGCCTATCATGATCAGATTCAGATAGAACCCAATGTCAATGGTACACACATGTTTCAATTATTACCCGATCCGCAAACCAATGGCGGATTGCTGTTTTCGGTTAAGCCCGAAGGGCTGGATCAGATAAAGGATTTTCTTAAAATTAATGGTCTTGAGGCATATACATTGCCTATTGGTCGGATCCTGCCAAGACAGGAAAAGCGCATTATTGTAATTCAGTCTAACTGAAAATAATCTGACATCAGATAATCTGGCAATGAAAAACAACGAAAAAAGCTTTCTGGGCGGCCCACGCTCACGATGGCAGGAATTCTCTTATATTTTAGGCTCCCTTTTCCAATTTATTAAAGGGTTCAGGGTTTTGCACTTTGCAGGTCCCTGTATAACGGTGTTTGGTTCAGCCAGATTTGGTGAAGATCATCCATATTATAAACTTGCACAAGCAGTAGGCTTCGCAATATCAAAAATGGGCTTTGCCGTTATGACCGGTGGTGGCCCAGGATTAATGGAAGCGGCTAACCGAGGCGCAAAAGATGCAGGCGGTCTGTCATTGGGTTGCAGTATCGTTCTCGATAAAGAGCAGAAACCTAACCGCTATCTTGATAAAAATGTTAAGTTGGAGTACTTATTTGTAAGAAAAGAACTGCTTCGCAAATATTCATTTGCTTTTGTAGTTATGCCCGGCGGATTTGGTACTTTGGATGAGTTTTTTGAAACGATAACACTCATTCAGACAAGAAAACTTGAAAAAATACCCCTTGTAGTGATGAGCTTGGAATTTTACAAAGAAATTATTGAACACATAAAATATATGATTGCAGAACAAACGATACATCCTGAAGATATGGACCTGATACTTTTTACCGATTCCGTAGACGAAATGGTGACTCATATCCAGAAATATGCCGAAGCAAAGCGCGAAAGTGCCAAACTGAAACCTTCCAAAAAACCGCTTTGGTTTTTGGGAGAAAGAAAAATAAAATAATAAGTTTATGTTACCTCCAAAAACTATTTTGGATTTTTTTGCATCTTAAGAATTATATATTTTTTTCCTGCCAAATACTTTTAACATGAGAACAATCCCAATTTTAGCCCTTTGTTTAGGACTTTTTGCCGCCTGCACCAACAGCAATACTGATAATTCAGATGATCCTAAAAACATCCCCACAGTTGCTGAAGTAAAAGTTGAAGTCCTGCCACCCCCGCTCGACACACTTCTGTTTAACGCCCTTGCCCTGGAGTGCTTTTTTAATTTAGGTAAGGAAACAGGAGGTGAGTTTTATTATAAAACAGCTTCAGAGGCAGTACACAAAACAATTGTTGAGGTTATAAACGATCACGGCCAGGACGGTTCAGATATTTTCTTTATCATTGACAAGACCGGAAGTATGTCAAACGATATTGAAGATGTGCGAAAAAACCTAAAAATCATTATTGATGCCCTGTCTAAACTGAAAAATATCCGATTGGGCGTAGCTGCTTACGGTGACAGAAATGTGGATGGCCCGCAATGGTGGTCACACAGTGATTTGAGCGAAGATTTTACATCGACACGTAACTTTATCAATAAATTGAGTGTTTCTGACGGCGGCGATTATCCGGAATCGGTATATGATGCTATTGTAAATTGTGTAGATCAGAGCAAATGGCGGCCTGATGCAAAAAAAATGATATTGGTTATTGGCGATGCACCCTCTCTTGAAGAAGATTCACTCACCCAAAACAATAAAAATGATGTATTGAAAGTGTGTGAAGCAGAAGGTATCAAAGCCAATATTTTCCCTGTTTTGGTCACACCTTACAGCGTCGAGAATTTTGTAAAAGCCAATGCCTATATTCCCAAATTTGTTCAAAAAATCTTTCCCAATCCAAGTCAGGGCCAAGTAAATATTGAATTACTGAAAGAGGGTGATTTCTATGTCACTTTAATGGATATTAGCGGAAAAACCTATTATAACAGAAGTTTCAACGG
>JBIKQC010000602.1:0-2611 GCA_044349855.1 Saprospira sp. | reverse complement strand
AGGCCGCAGGCCCTTGGGTCGACACCCTTCGTCAGCTCGACAGCGACGGCGTTAAAGGCAAGCGACTGCACCTGAGCAAGGGCGTTCATATTGTTGTTCAGCGCGAAAGACTGCCGCTTCAGCAGTCTGTCTATTTTGACGTAAAGGGCGATAAACGTATGATTTTTGCCATTCCTCGCGGAAAGGTTACTTATTTGGGAACCACCGATACCAATTATGGAAAAACCATAGATACGCCGGAACCAACGGCTGAAGATGTCAATTATATCCTCCATGCAGTAAATTATATGTTTCCAGCTGCAGCGCTGAAGCCGGAAGAGGTACAGTCCTCCTGGTCTGGCTTACGTCCGCTTATACATCAGGACGGCAAGTCAGTTTCAGAACTTTCAAGAAAAGATGAAATTTTTATTGCAACATCGGGGCTCATTTCAATAGCCGGAGGCAAACTGACCGGTTACCGCAAAATGGCGGAAAAAGTGGTGGACAAAGTCTGTAAAATGTTAAACAAGAATGCCGTCTGCCGCACGAAAAATCTGCGTTTGAGCGGTGGAGATTTTGACAGCAATGCCGATTTCGATAAATTTATCAATTTGCGTTGCGGACATGTAAAACAGATTTCGCTTAATCAGGAACAGCTCAAAGAATTGGCCTACCGCTATGGAGCCAACATAGATCTGATTATTGAAAAAGCCTACGAATTGCACAGCACAGAACAGGATCCTCTTCGACGTATTCTGAAAGCTGAACTTTGGTATGCTGTGGAATTTGAACAGGTGCTCAGTCTCTGCGATTTTCTGATCAGAAGAAGCGGCAGGCTGTATTTTGACAGACCGGCATTGAAAGATACCTATCTTTTTGTTGCAGCTGAATTGGGGAAAATGCTCAACTGGTCTGAACAGTTACAGTCCATTAATATTGCAGAATTTGAAGAGGAATATGAGAGGGTGCTATCTTTTAGATAGATTTTAATGAAGAAAAAGTGTTTAGGACAACCAATTCACGCTTTTGCACATCTATGGTAGAAATGCAACATATTAAAATCCGATACCTATGAAAAAATATATCTGCTATAGCCTGCTTTTTGTGATTTGCTTTTCTCTGGATACAGTCGCACAAGGTACTTTGAAAACTGTCGATGCGTATATTAAGAAAAATGACTACGAAAAAGCCTTGCAGCAATTGCAAATCCTGCTGAATAATCCTGCTCAACTCAAAGGAGATGATTTACCTATGGCCTATATTTTAAGGGCCAAAACCAATATTAATCTGCTTGATATAGCTGTCAAAAAAAATGTGCCTGAAGAAATAGACAAAAATAAGGATGCTTATTTTTTAGCCTTTCAGGACCTTCAGGAGGCTAAAAAAGTACCTGCCGGGGAGTCTGTAAAAAAAGAGATAGCCGTAGTTTCGGACTATCTGCATCAAACATTGCGTATGCTCGGCGCAAAGATTCTGAATCACCTCTATACCACTGAAAAAAGATTGAGAGAATCCGATAAAACAGCAAGCTTGGATCAGGCTCAGAAGTATTTAATGGCCGCAATTACAATTCGGGAGGATGATTATCTGTCCCATGATTTCTACGGACAGGTGATGATGCTGAAAAAAGCAGATGATATGGCTATGGAGCACTATGAAAAGTCAAAAAAATACTTCAAGGTTTTGGATAAGGATATTCCCGATTTTGAACATTTTAGAATTTTTGGTAATATGGCTATCCTAAATATGAAAAAGAAAGACAGCGATAAAGCCCTGAAGTTGATTGAAGAAGGAAAATTGGGGTTGGATCAGCTTTATCAGCAGACTGCTCCGGTCATTGAGGATATTAAACAGGCTTATGCCAAAATGAAATCCGATCTGGAAGGAATTGAAATGGATATTTATCTGAACAGCCCCGATAAGTTGGAACTTGCGCTGAAAAAATTCAGCGAGACTGTCAAAGCAAAACCTGATAATTATTCGTTGCGCCTTGCTTATGCGCAACTGCTGGAAACAAATAAGAATTTTGAAGCAGCTGCGGCTCAATATGAAGCAGCAGTAAAATTGGACAGCAGCGCCTACTTGGCCTGGTTCAATCTTGGCGCTATCCATTTCAACAATGGGATGGAACTCTCAGCTTCCATAAAGGATCCCAAAAATCCGGACCCAAAAACAAATGAGAAAATGCGTGCACTGCTTTTAAAGTCTGTAGATCCATTCAAAAAGGCATTGGAAATTAATAAAAATGACCTTGATTGTATCGATACACTCATGAAAGTGTACAGTCGCCTGGAAATGAAGGAAGAGTATTTGTACTATAGGGCATTAAAAACCGAAAAGCTGAAAGGAGGCTGAAAATTAGATCGTCAGATTGTCAGATGTCAGATATCAGATTGTCAGATTTTCAGAAAAAACATTACAGGAGGCTAAAGCCATCAGTTTTTTGGAATATCAATTTCTCTGTGTCTCTGTGTGATAATTAGATTGTCAGAAGTCAGATATCAGATTTTCAGAAAAAACATTACGGGAGGCTAAAGCCATCAGTTTTCTGGGAATATCATTTTCTCTGTGTCTCCGTGTGAAAATTAGATCGTCAGATTGTCAGATGTCAGATTTTTAGAAAAAACATTAC
>JBIKQC010000601.1:0-2619 GCA_044349855.1 Saprospira sp. | reverse complement strand
AAAATCAAACTGGTCCATTAGCAGTAGACGCGATACATCAAAATCCCAAGCATTGATATCCTTACGAATCGAAAGGTTTGTACCTAACATTTCCCAAGATTTTCCGCTATTTAATACAGTGTTGGAAAGCGGCTGTTTAGCGCGGCGCGAATACATACAAACAGGTCGAATCCCCTGTTCTGTTGCACAAATGACAATCCGTAAATCGGAAACATAGCTTTCGCCCAGAGCATTGGGCACCGTGCCAATATGGTAAAAATTATTGTTGTTATCTTCTGTTCGCCATTGGTAATGTCCAATCAAATGCTGAACGATGAATAATTGATAGGGGAAATCTCGGCGCATAAAAGCCTCCAACTCTGCTTCATTAATAACCGTAAATACACCCTGTCCGGCATTGCTGTAAGGCACTTTTATCACTGCCTGCCCGCCCATTTTTTTTACCCAGATTGGCACCTCTTCTTTGCGCACATTCCAGATGGTTTCTGGCGTTTGTATTTTTAGGCCGCTAGTGGCAATAGTACCATTGAAAATATCGTAAGCTTTGGCAGCCATCATTTTGTTTCGCCCGCCTGCCAAGCAAGCAATGATGGGATTGACCAATTGCGTTTTGAGTCGCAAGGGAACACGATTCCAAGGGCGTTGTGTCAGGTAACGAAAGGCGGCCCGAATAGGATGCCAGCGTTGGTCGCTGCCCCATACTTGCATAATTCCTTGTTTATTAAATCGAACTGCAGGATTTTCCTCAGCTTCATAAAATGGCACATAATGTACAGGCTCATTCATGACATCGGCTAGCGCAGCCGCATAGCCCGAAGTTTCCAAGGTGTTTTTATCATAGACCACCGCCAATGATCCTTGAACAGAAGAATTTTTGGCCGAAAGTATAGGCTTAAAATGCTCCATCATAGTCCGGTATCCGCCCTGTCTTTGGTTATGGTCGAGCAAGGGCATATATTTTTGTCCCGAGGGGCAAGAATTATTCTCAATGACAAGCATTTCCCGATTTCCTTGCTTATTCATCACGTGAATTAGGTCGGTGCCTGCCCATTGGAGATATTTTGGTTGGTAACTGAGCCAATGATGAAGGGCAGATTCCTTTACATTTGGATGGAGGTTGCAATATCGACTAACGATTTGCTGTGGGTGCAGGCGCATAAAAAAATCAACTATAGGGTGAATAGTCGCATCGAATGCTCTTGAGTACCAATGCTGTTCTGGATTAAAGCTTCCCTGCTGAATAAGTTGGCTGCTATAATTTGCTGCACGATTTGCTGCACGATTTTCTAGACCCATTCTAAGGCTTTTAATTTAAATTAGAAGGTTGATCCCGCTTAGTTCCTAATTATATTTGTTTTTGTCTAAGTTCTTTTTTGATATGTATAAAAATTTCTCTGGCAACATCTGTATTTGTACAAGATTCCAATCCTTCAAAACCTGGACAGGAATTGACTTCGCAGACCATAAAACCATTTTCGTGGAACAACAAATCTATGCCACAAAGATCAAGTTTGAATACATCTTTTATTCTAATGGACAAATCTGACAATTCTTGACTGATGGGATAGTTTTCGACATGTCCACCTCTTGAGAAATTTGCTTTGAAACTCCCGTCTGAAGCCGAGCGTTTCATGGCCGCTACAGCTTTGTTGCCCACCACAAAAACCCGAATATCGCTGCCGAAGCTGTCGGAGATAAATTGTTGCAAAATAAAGTTTCCATTGAAGTGGCTAGCATTGATAAAAGGAACGAGGTCGGATATTTGTTCCTTGTTTTGACAAAGAATGACCCCTTCTCCTTTTGAGCCTGAAATGGTTTTAAGAACCAAAGGGAATCCGATTTTTTCGGAGACCAATTGCCAATCAATCGATTCTGTACCCAGCATCGTTGCCGGAAAAGGCAAACCTGCTTTCAAAAGCAATTGAGCCGTATAGAGTTTATCTTTTACTTTTTCGATGGAATCGGGCTTGTTGAAAATCGGGATGCCCAAACTTTGAAAATGTCGAATAAGGGACAAGCCATCATATTCAATTTTCGACCCCATGCGTACCAATACAAAGTCGGGAAGTGGGGTCTGTTTTCCGCAAAGATAAATGGAATTTTGTTCGCCCAAAGAAACAACGGGTTTGAATTGATTGGGACTATATATATGAACATTCACACCCTCGGCTGCGGCGGATTCGTGGAGTCTTCTTAGCGAATATTCGTTGAGAGGCGCTGTATTAACCTGATTTCTGATGATGATCCATCCGTTCATTTCGATATGATTTAGTAGCTATGAAAAGTATTCCTTGCGAATTATAAGAATAGAGGACGTTGCACTATCATTCATAAATTTTATAATAAGCTGAATATTTAAAAATTAAGCTCAGCCTGAGGTTGTTGAACATTCCAAATAGCATCAATTATCAGAAACGAATAAAAAAGGAACTAAGCAATTGGCAACTTTAAACAATTTTTTATAAGTATTTTTGTATTCATGTGACCTAAGGTATTTTAAATATAATGCATTTTCGTAAGGCAGGAAAGATTTTGGTTAATTTATATTGTTAGTTTCCTTTTTGCAAGCCACGTTCTTACATAAATAAAAATAAGTGGAAAGTTAATAGGATGGCTAAG
>JBIKQC010000600.1:0-2620 GCA_044349855.1 Saprospira sp. | reverse complement strand
AGAGATTTGTCCCAAAACAGATTATTTCATGCCCTGACCTTTTTTATGGTTTTCGGTTTGAACGGGGTATTCGTCGCACTTGATGGTATGCTTTTTTATGTATATTGGGAGTTCACACTCGTACCTATTTTGTTGATTATCTATTTCTTCGGAGATAAAAATAACTATCCGGTACTCTTCCGCTTCTTCCTCTTTACTTTTGCCGGATCCTTGGCCATGCTTTTTGCCCTTTTTGCTTTGGGGCGTCAGGCAGGTTCTTTCGATTATGATGCACTCTTGGCTTTAGATTTGGATTATAACACTGCAATGTGGGTTATGATTGGTTTTCTGATAGCCTTTGCTGTTAAAATTCCACTTTTTCCGTTGCACACCTGGCAGAAGTCAACCTATACCACTTCGCCTATGGCCGGAACCATGCTTCTTTCTGCAATCATGTTGAAAATGGCTCTTTACGGTATGATCAAATGGATGATTCCAATTACATCCGAAGTCATCGAACTTACAAGTTGGCTAGTGCTAATTCTCGGCACAATCGGCATTATCTACGGAGCAATCATTGCCATTAAACAATATGACATCAAGACGCTTTTTGCTTATGCTTCACTGAGTCACCTCGGTATTATTGCTGGTGGTATTGCTGTTTTTACTAAAGAATCAATTTTCGGCGCTTCCGTTCAAATGCTCAACCATAGTATGCTTACCGTGGGTATGTTCCTTGTTGCAGATATTTTGGAGCAGCGCCTGAAAAGTAAAGACCTCAGAGATATGGGCGGTATTGCAAAACTGGCACCGAGTTTCGGCTTTTGGTTTGCAGTGGTCACACTGGCATCCTGTTCAGTTCCTTTTTCGGCAGGTTTTATCGGAGAGTTTTTATTGATTTTTGAAATTTTCAATTTCAATATTTTAATGGGCATTCTGGCTTCTACCACATTGGTATTCGGCGCAGTATTTATGCTCAGAGCATTTCAAATGAGTATGTTCGGTTATAACAAAATGGAAAAATTCAAGGATTTGACATTTAATGAATTGGCAGTTTTTATCATTGCTTCTGCCTTAATTCTTTTCTTAGGTGTTTATCCGCAACTGCTACAGGATTTTCTGTCACCAAGTTTGGACAATATTTTGAATTCGGCAGCAATTATTAAAAAATAATTCAGATTTATAATATATCGCTGATTGCTTTTGGAATATCATTGGCACAGCACAAAGAATATTTACATTTTACTTTTGCCTCGCGCTATACATGGATGCATTAATAGTAATTTTTATCACGGGCCTGATCGGACTTTTTGCCGGTTTACAGAAAAAGCCCTCAACTTCACTGATTATTTCGCTTGTCGGATTAACAGCTGCTGCGATCATACAGGTCTTTAACGGACAGTACAATTCTATTTTTGGAAAATACCAAAGTCTGAGCTTTGATGAAAATCAGATCAATTTCAGCCTTTTGTGTATTGTGATGACCATGCTGATACTTATTGCGGGTTTTAATCAGGTCAAAAAAGACAGCAAAGATTCAGCCGAGATTATGTCGCTTTTCCTGTTTTCACTCTGCGGGGCTTTGTGTCTGATAGGCTTTCAGGATTTATCTATGTTCTTTTTAGGATTAGAAATTTTGTCAATTCCACTGTATGTACTCGCCGGTGCAAATCAGAACAACAAGAATTCAATAGAAGCCTCTATCAAATATTTTTTCACAGGGTCCTTTATGACCTGCTTCCTCATTATGGGAATTGCATTTGTTTATGGAGCAACCGGTAAATTTGATCTCGTTGGCATACAAGAAGTTATTGCTGCCGGTCAGTATTCAAAACCAATGCTGATTATTGGCGTATTTTTTATTGTGGCTGCTTTGCTTTTCAAAGTTGGTGCAGTACCTTTTCATTTCTGGGCACCCGATGTTTATCAGGGCAGCCCCGATTATGTAACAGCATTTATGGCCTCTGTTGTAAAAGTCGCCATGCTCTACACTTTTTATAAGTTTTTGAGCACAATCTTTATCGACCTTTACTCTTATTGGTCGGGTTTGATTTATATATCAATTGTTCTTTCGCTCTTTATCGGATATCTTGCCGCAATAGGACAGACATTTTATAAAAGACTTATTGCTTACTCCAGTATCACGCACACCGCTTTTGCGCTCTTTTCGCTTTTGGCTATAGACAATGAATCGGTGAATGATTTATTCATTTTTACTGTCGGTTACGGATTTTCAGTAATCGCTTTAGTAACCGTTTCTATGTCAACTGAAAATAATAAAGATGAAATCAGCTACCTGAAGGGTATCAGCAGAAAATATCCCATTATCGGTGTTGTATTTATTTTTGCACTGCTTTCACTTACCGGAATACCACCTTTTACAGGCTTTTTCGGAAAATCATTGCTCTTTTACAATGCCTTTTCAGAATTTCCCCTACTCGTCCTTTTTGGTATCATCAGTACAGCAATTGGCGGTTATTTTTATCTGAATATGATTTTCATAAGTTATTCTCCAGAACCTAATCCTGAGCAGGTGGTAAAGTTAGACAGTTTGCATTATTTGGTTTTGTCGGTTTGTGGCATTTCAATTCTGACCGGCTGGCTTTTTATGCTTTAATCCAGTAAATCTGACAATAAAAAA
>JBIKQC010000599.1:0-2629 GCA_044349855.1 Saprospira sp. | reverse complement strand
CGACAAATAATTTGTAAATAATTTTATGGATAATGTATGTCATTGAATGGAATAACACTATCTTAGAATTACACAATTGAGTTTGTTAAATTTGTTGATTTTTTATAAATTCTGCACACCTTAATATATGTCTTCAAAGAACATTGGGCTGTTCCTATCGATATTTCTATCCCTTACATTCATAATTATATATCTGGGCAGTCCGCTAAAAAACAAACGCTGGAAAATCGTCTTCGACGAAGAAAAGATAAAATTCCGGGAAAATTTTTTGGCAGAAAAGCTTACAGCTCAAAACGATATGCCAAATATTATCATCATCATGGCGGATGATTTGGGCAAACATGAACTATCGCTTTATGGCGGCAATTATGTCAACACTGCAAACATAGATGCAATCGGAAAAAATGGGGTTGTTTTTGATGAAGGATATATCAGCTCCCCTATCTGCGCACCTTCTCGGGCAGGTATGATGACAGGACGCTATCAGCAAAGATTTGGATTTGAGATCAACATTCACGAACGTTATCCCAAAAACAGATTGGAATATTATGGTGCAAAGCTCTTTGTAAGTAATGATCCTTTTATTGTTGCAAAACAAAATCCGCCGGTTTTTCCCGATTTTGAGGAAATGCACAAACAGGGCCTGCCTCCTACTGAGATTATTCTACCGGAATTATTAAAAAAACAGGGTTATAACACTGGTATGTTCGGCAAATGGCATTTGGGTTATAACCTGAGCGCACTACCCATAAAAAGGGGTTTTGATTATCATTACGGATTTTTGGAAGCTTTCAGTTTGTATGCACCCGTAGATGATCCGAATATTGTTAATGAAAAACATGCCGATTTTACGGATAAACATATCTGGAAAAAGGCACGATCGGGAAACTGTGCCATTCAAAGAAACGGAACCATTGTAGAAGAAAAAACCTATCTGACTTACAAAATAGCGGAAGAAGCAAATTCCTGGATGCAGGAAAACCATAAAAATGGGCCATTTTTCATGTACATTCCCTTTTCGGCACCACATACACCATTTCAGGCACTGAAAAGGCATTATGACATCTACGCACACATTAAAGACAGAAATAAAAGGGTTTATTATGCCATGATTCACGCACTTGATGAGGCTGTCGGGCAGATTACTTCAAAGGTCAAAGAGTTAGGACTATCTGAAAATACCATTATCATTTTCCTGAGTGATAATGGTGGTGCCACTTATACGCATGCTGCAGATAACAGTCCGCTGAAAGGTGGAAAATTCTCAAATTTCGAGGGCGGTATCAATGTACCTTTCCTGATGAGTTGGCCTGCTAAAATAAAATCAGGAATTGCATACAAACACCCGGTTTCTGCTTTGGATATTTTTGTTACATTGGCAGCAGTTACAAATTCAAAACTACCTGAAGATCGGGTTTTCGACGGTGTAAATCTGATACCTTATGTTCGAGGAGAATTCCCTGATCAGAAACCGCATAATGCACTCTATTGGAGATCCATGCATCATAAAGCTATTCGAAAAGGCCCCTGGAAGCTAATCCGAGATGATTTGGGCAACAGCACTGCCTTATACAATTTAGATGCTGACAAAGCAGAACTGAAAAATCTGGCCGATGAATGTCCCGAAACTGTAAAGATACTATTGAAAGAATTTGAAATTTGGGAAAAAGGACTTATAAAACCTAATTGGCCTCGGGTGCTTGACTATAAGATTGTAGACGGCGCTGCTGAGTATTATTTCCCTCTTTAGGTCGTCTTTAGGTCGATGTAGTTTTTTTAGAATAAAAATTTTCGATAAAAGAATTTGATTGTATATTTGTTGGTATTAAAATAAACCATATAAAAACACAAAAAAATGAGCAATTTACTGAATCACAACGCTACTATTGAAAAAGGAATTGAATCTTTGGGTATTCCTGCAGCTGATACCCGCGGTAAAGAAGCCGGACAATGGGATTTCAACCGTGGATCTGCCTCTGTAGCAGTTGGTATAGTAAGCAATGACCGTTTCCCTAACGGTTATTTTTATGTAAATTCTATCCTGATGTCTATTAATGATGTCTCTGCAGCCAAAAAAGAAGAGTTTTTCCGCACTTTGGCCGAAATTAACACTACATTGGTAAATATGAAACTTTGCTTGAGCAATGATCTCGTTATGTTGATGTCAAATCGAGATGCTACCGGTTTGGACGCCGACGAAGTTGCAAGTTCTATAAACGACCTTAGCTATTATGCAGACATGCTTGATGATCGTTTGAAAGACGGTTTTAAATAATCGATACGATTAATTTTGTATTCTAAAGATTAAAAAGTATTTCATGGCTTATCTTACTCCATTCCGGGGGTCAGCTAAGCCATTTTTAAGTTATACTTGTGCATCCAATAACAATTAACAAGATGTAAAAGCAATTTATTTTTTGCATTTTGATACAAAATATTCAATGACATTAGAATTTACAGATACAATAAAAAATGCTCCGACATTAAATCCTATTTTAATTTCAGGTTCTAACTCATTTGGTTATTCAAATCAAATATTTCTCTTATTAAGCCAAGACAACAAGATAAGATACCTGTACGAAATAAAATATGAGGTGTGTAACAGCCCATTCAAAGAAGCTTTAATAAT
>JBIKQC010000598.1:0-2641 GCA_044349855.1 Saprospira sp. | reverse complement strand
AAATCAGGTCGCTATTTCAACCGACAATCCTTACAATAAAAACATGGTGAAATTTCTGGAGGAAAAAGATCTGGAAATTAGCCGTGGCGGACTCATTGGCGGGGAGCTAAAAAGTGCACTCTTCCTTTTGGTCTCTTTGGTACTAATGATCGGTGCCATTATTATCGGACTGTCATTACTGGTTTTTGTACTCAATTTTCAGTTACTGATTGCTCAATCAAGCGCCGACATCAGACTTTTGTTGGAATTGGGTTACAAACAGCAAAGCATTACAGCAAATCTTTCTAAAAGACTCATTTTTATCTTCATAATAATAGCCGTATTAGTCTTTGCCATTCTCTACCCAATCAAACAAATTATGACAAGGGGTTTGATTGTTGAAGGGTATGACAAACTGAGTCTCTTTGTAAATCCGATAGTAGTTATTGCAGGACTGGCATTCTGCCTGCTTTTTGTTTGGATTAATTACATGGTAATCAGTCGAAATGTTAAAAAATTGGCATAATCTATATTATTTATACAACAATAAATTTAACTATGTTATCCGATATCGAAATTGCACAATTGGCCAAAATGCAGCCTGTATCTGCCATTGCAGAAAAACTGGGACTTCCTGCCGATTCTATTGAGCCCTATGGACATTACAAAGCAAAAATTGGCTATCAGGCATTGAAAGATGTTCAGCTAAAACCCAAAGGCAAACTCATTTTGGTAACTGCTATAAGCCCTACAGCTGCCGGTGAAGGCAAAACAACTACTTCAGTCGGGTTGAATGACGGTCTTAATTACATTGGTAAGAAAGCAATTGTTGCCCTACGCGAACCTTCAATGGGTCCATGTTTTGGTGTGAAAGGCGGTGCAGCCGGCGGTGGGTATGTTCAGGTGGTGCCTATGGAAGATATCAATCTGCATTTTACAGGAGATATGCACGCAATTACTGCAGCTACAAATCTACTCGCTGCCATGATTGACAATCATATCTATCAGGGCAATGAACTGGATATCGATGTTCGCCGAATTTCCTGGCGCAGAGTTGTAGACATGAATGACCGTAGTCTCCGCGATATCGTCATCGGTCTTGGTGGAACAGGAAACGGACAACCCCGTCAGGACGGATTCGACATTACGGTAGCGGGAGAAGTAATGGCAATTCTCTGCCTTTCAGTCGATTTGATGGACCTTAAAACACGTCTTGGAAATATTATAATCGGACAAAGTTCCGACAAAAAAAATATCCGTGCGAGCGATCTCAAAGCAAACGGTGCTATGGCTGCCCTGCTCAAAGATGCACTGAAACCTAATCTGGTGCAGACCATGGAAAACAATCCGGCACTTATCCATGGCGGCCCATTTGCCAATATTGCTCATGGCTGTAATTCAGTCTTGGCAACCCGCACCGCACTGCATCTTGCAGACTATGTGGTGACAGAAGCCGGCTTCGGAGCCGATCTTGGTGCTGAAAAATTCCTGGACATAAAATGCCGTAAAGCGGGCTTTACACCTTCTGCTGTGGTCATTGTTGCAACAATCCGTGCCTTGAAAATGCATGGTGGAATGGCAAAAGACAACCTAAAAACACCTGATGTGGATGCGCTGAAAAGAGGCGCTGTAAATCTGGAAAGACATATTGACAATCTTAGAAAATTCGGATTGCCGGTAGTTGTGGCCATCAATCACTTTTTTACTGACAGCGAAGAAGAAGTAGCTGCTGTAAAAGATATTGCAGCAGCCAAAGGAGTTGCGGCAGTTCTTTGCATGGGTTTTGCCAATGGAGGTGCAGGCATGGCAGCCCTTGCCGAAAAGGTCGTTGAACTTTGTGATCAGCCCTCGACATTCAAATTCCTCTATCCGGACGAAATGTCTTTGAAAGATAAACTTGAGACCATCGCTAAAGAAATATACCGTGCAGAATCTGTTGATTGGGAATCCGGTACACTGAGCAAATTGAAAAAATATACCGATTTGGGCTATGGCCACTTACCGGTTTGTATGGCAAAAACACAGTACTCTTTTTCACATGATCCTAAATTATTGGGAGCTCCGGTCGGATTTGAATTTCCAATCCGCGATGTGCGACTTTATGCAGGTGCAGGCTTTGTAGTTGCTTATGCAGGGGAGATCATGACGATGCCCGGACTGCCCAAAGAACCCGCTGCCAATGTAATAGATGTGGATATGGATGGCGTAATTTCCGGATTATTTTAAAACAAAAGAGATAAGCCTCTTAATGCTAAATAAAAAATGCTGATAATCACAAAGGCAGGCCCTACACAGCCTGCCTTTTTAATTAAATACTCTATTTTACTTGCGTTATAGAGTCATAAATTAGAAGAAATCCAGTCAGAAAGTATTACCAAATTTACTTCAACTCTAAGATGAAATTCTATATATCTTGAACAGATGCTCGGTTTTCATCCGCTCAATTAGAAGCTTTACGGCTATATCAGAGTATGGTGCCCGCATTTATAAAATTATTTTATTTGTATTTTTTTGCTTAAAAATTTGGTCAAAACGGAATCAAAGTATATATTTGCAGCGCACTAAGGCTAAATGGCGAGGTAGCTCAGCTGGTTAGAGCGCAGCACTCATAATGCTGAGGTCGAGGGTTCGAGTCCCTCTCTCGCTACAAAACATGACCCAT
>JBIKQC010000597.1:0-2645 GCA_044349855.1 Saprospira sp. | reverse complement strand
TGAGTACACCAAAATATTAACACCGAGAGCTTATTTGGAATTGATAATTCGTAAAAATGAATTGTGCTAAATAGCTACTACAGATATATCATTGAACTTCCTTCCACCTCCAGCACCAAACCACTTCCATAAGCTCCGGACGGTGTCTGAAATCCCGTTTTTAAATTACCGTTCAACACTTTTGTTGCAATGTGTACTGCACTGATTGCGGTAAGGGTATAGCCCTCGGAAGTCTGTAAGCGCAGGCTAACCTTATTTCCTGAAGCATCACTCGCCTCTCCCCAAAAATAACTTTTGCCATTTTTTCGTTGTTCTGTATTAGGACCGGCCGGCATTTTATCAAGGCGTTTTCTAAGTCTCTTTTTAACAAAATTACTCCGTAAAATGGGTTTAATCCAATTGCCGAGCAGCATCCACTTGCGCATAGATGCGGGCATACCCATATAGACTGTAATATTCGGAATGCCTGTACTCACAAATGCCGTTGACACATCACCCCAGGGAATAGAAATACAATGGTGCTTTACCGGACCAAATTCTACCCATTTGAATAGTTTGCCCATCGGCACTTCTTTTATTATTCCATTTTCGCGGATGAGATTTGCCTTGCCCAGATTTTCAACTGCAGTGGCTGCAGTACCATGAGAAACGCCTACACCAAGTCCGGTAAAAGCCATTTCAAGTTTATTCGCCTCCGGCATTTTTTCTTTTAGCATAGCTGCCAAACAATCGGAAGGAACAACATCAAAACCGGTGCCGGGCAAAAGCATGACACCAGCCACCTTGGCTTCGGTGTCAAGGGTCTGTAACATCTCAAAAACAGCAATTTCGCCAGTTATGTCCAAATAATGTACACTTCTGTGAATGCAGGCCTTGGCCATATTTTTTGCTGTATGTACAAAAGGTCCGGCACAGTGAATAACAAGTGCAATACCATTCAGCTGTTTTTTTATTTCATTGCTGTCATCCAAAGAGAAAATACGGAATTCCAATTCTTTTTCTTCGCCCAGTGCAGTAATATCTTTGGCATTACGCCCTGCAATAATCGGCTTGAAACCGAGTTCCAAAGCACGGTCAACAATGAGTCTGCCGGTATAGCCATTGGCTCCGTATATTAAAAAATTATTCATAATGTAAGATTTTCAGAAGCGTAGTTTCGTGTAACGAATTTAGAAGGCATAAATTAGATTAGTAGCAGGTATCAAGCAGCAGCAGAACTTTTGTAGAGCATTTTTCAAAACTTTTGACTGACTCATCCCCTATTGTCACAGATGACGAGACTCTTCAAAAAGAAGGGGCTTTTTTCGGCAAAGCCGAATACTCAGCAGGAGTATGAAAAGCCCGTCTTTTCAGATACAGTGCAGCGCATCGCAAAGATTGTCCAAACACCTTGCGCGTAATTCAATAAGTCATTCCTTTGGCATTAACTGAATTTCAGTCCCTTTTACAAAAAGTGTATACTGTTTATATTCGTAAGTATCAACATCTGAGTCCAGAATGCCATAGAATATAACTTTTACCCATTTGTTGCTGCCTATTTTCGAAGCTTTTTCTTTGGCATCTATAAATATTATAGCGTTAGGAGCCAATAAAACAACTGCAGATTTATCATTAGGATTTTTATGAAGCGCTGTTCCCTTAGTTTTCATGGTTTTTACTGCTCGGGTATTAAAATCAGCGCTGAAAACATAAGCAGGCCCGGGCCAGTTTTCTATCTCTATCCATTCTCCTTTTTTACCGTTTACTTTGTCTTTTTTGCCCATATATTTTTTAACAACCGGCACTGAATTTAATTCAAGTGTGTCTAAAGGCATAGACCTGCTTGGCGCTGCATAGCGGGTAATTGTTTTATTATTATCAGGCAAAATCATAGGTTGCGCATCAAAAAATGGGCGCCCCTCTTCATCAATGTAGTATTCATTATAAATGAGTGAATTATTGGGCGCTACTTTTGTAATCCCATTTTCAAAATTTTCTACAATCATAGAAGGTCCTATTCTGCCAAGTCCCATATATAGTGGTGGAATAATAAACTCTCCTTTGCGGTTAATCCAGGCAATTTTATTATTCTGATACAAAATTGCCTGCCCGTTTTTAAACCCATGATTGTAAACATAAGCTCCGTACTTGTAAGATCCAAATTCTAAGTCGGCAGAACTTGGGGTGTTTTGAAAGCCTAATTCCACTTTATTACTGTTATTGATAAATAAAATGGAATCATTTCTGATTACTTCAGCCAATCCTTCCAAAAAAGGGAATGCCAAATCAAACTGATATGGAATGATCAAATCCCCTTTTGTATTTATATAGCCGTACTGATAAGTCGGTATTTCATATTCATCAATATCAGTAATAATACCAACAATTGCCAAGCCTTCACTGAAAGTTTGTGCCATATCAAAAGTTGGGGGAATTACTACTTCGCCTTTGAGGTTTACATATCCGTAGCGGTTTTTTTCTGAATAGGGATAAAGGTGAATCTCGTTTTTACCGAAATTGCTGTATTCAAGACTCAAATTGAAACGTCCTGGGGGAATTACTTCATCGCCCTTTGTATCAATGAGGGCTGCATCAGGTATTTCCTGGCCTTCCTTATAAGCTTTCACAGCCATGGAATAGCCATTTTTGAATGGCCCTGCGTAATC
>JBIKQC010000596.1:0-2647 GCA_044349855.1 Saprospira sp. | reverse complement strand
GGGTGGAAGGCATTACAGATAAAAAGCTGCAGATAATTAAGATTTATGAGACGGTAAGGGATGAATTCAAATATTATCCTTATCACCTCATTCTGAAACCGCATGCGCTTAAAGCTCATGTGATGCTGCATAAGGATTATGGCTATTGTGTTGAAAAATCCAATTTATTTGCAGCCTGTATGCGTGTTTTGGGCGTTCCGGCCAGACTCTGTTTTGCTAATGTAAGAAATCATTTGGCCACAGAAAAAGTGGAATCCTACTTAAAAACCGACTTAATGGTTTTTCATGGTTATGTTGAAATATATTTCGAAGGTAAATGGATAAAGGCAACACCTATTTTCGATAAGGCGCTTTGTGAGCGATTGGGCGTTGCAGTTTTGGATTTTGACTGTGAACATGATTCTGTTTTTCAGGAATCCGATAAGTCCGGCAATCCTTTTATGCAATACGAACATGATTATGGCTGTTTCCGCGATGTTCCATTTGAAATGTTTATTTCTGAACTCAAAAAACATTATCCGCATCTTTTCGAGAAACGAATTCATACGGAAAAGATAATAATTGACTTTTAGGGGGTTTTTGGTAGTGGGTAGAGGGTACTTGGTTCTATTTACAGTATTGTTTATTTTCTGAAAACCGGCTTCTAGCCTTCTTTCAAATTTCAAATTACATCTTTTTATCTTTCGTTGCGCGGTCCTGCGGTTCAACTTTTATCTTTAATCTTTTGTGAAAGACAGTTTTAGCTTATTCGAACTCAATCAGCATTTGCGCAGAGTGATTACTTTCAATATGAGAGAGTCGCTTTGGGTTCGTTGTGAGATTTCAGATATGAATCAAAATCGTGGTTTTGTCTATCTGTCATTGGTCGATAGAGATAATCAGCGGCTTAGGGCAAAATCTGGCGCTATAATTAAACCCAAAGATCTCGAGAATATCAAAAAAAGTGTTGGAGATGCTGTCTGGTCTATATTGCAGGCCGGACAGCAGGTGCTTTTACTGGTTGCTGTAGAATACACTGAACTTTACGGAATTACACTTTCTGTAAAAGGAATTGAAGCAGCTTTTACTATCGGGCAGCAGGAATTGCAACGCTTGGCTACTTTGAAACGATTGCAGGAAGAACAGTTTTTGGATCTGAACCGACAATTGGATCTGCCTCCTGTTCCACAGCGAATTGCAGTAATTTCGAGTAAAGAAGCGGCCGGACTTCAGGATTTTTTACAGCATTTGCATAATAACCCTCATCACTTTGCTTTCAAAACTGAGCTCTTTCAGGCAGCTGTTCAGGGTGTGAATGTTTCAAAAGAAATAGTTCAGCAGATTGAAAGTATAGAATCTCAGGCCAATAATTTTGACTGTGTTGTTATTGTACGCGGCGGTGGCGCAAGATTGGACCTGATGGGTTTTGATGATTTCGAAGTATGCAAGGCTATCTCTACCTGTGAACTGCCTGTTCTTACCGGTATTGGACATGATATTGATGAAACATTGGCAGATCTGGTTGCTCACAGCTCTATGAAAACGCCAACAGCAGTCGCCGATTTTTTAGTGCAATCTGTATTGAATTTCGAAGTGTTGCTCAACCGTTCTGCTATAGATCTTCAGCAGATTTTGCAGCGACGAATGCGAAATGAAACTCTGCGATTGGATAATCTGCAAAACAGACTGTCTTATGCCAACAAAACCTATTTTCAGTTTGAACAGCGGAATCTGGATGTTTTGGAAAATAAATTGGAGTTTATTTTGCCGGACAGGACACTGCAGCGTGGTTTTGCTCTAGTTTATGATGATGATGGCCTTCCTGTTAAGTCAGTAAATCAACTTAGATCAGGTCAATCTTTGACTGTTAAACTTCAGGATGGAGAATTTGTTGTAAGAATAGAAGAGATATAAAAAAGTTGTTTGTTCTTTGTTGTTAGTTGTCTGTAACTGAAATAATGAGTGATAAAATTAACCGCAAAGTATGGAAGCAGACGCTAAGGCTTTTTAAAGCCTTTCAAGAACCGTACGGAGTGAGCTCTTAAATTGTGAAGTAAAAAAGGGACCGCAAAAAGATGTGGAAATTATAAAATAAAATAAGACAATGAAAAAAGTATTGGTAACAGGTGGTACCGGATTTTTGGGCAGCTATTTATTGAGGCAGCTGTTTAAAAAAGGATATGAACTGAGAGGCCTTCGGCGTTCGAGCAGTCAGACCGCACTTGTAGGGGATATTTATGATAAAATAGAATGGATAGAAGGCGATGTAACCGATATTTCTTCTTTGGAAGATGCTATGAAGGGAGTCGATCATGTTTATCATGCGGCGGCGCTAGTTTCTTTTAATTCTAAGGACAAAACCAAAATGCTGCAGGTAAATGGCGATGGAACAGCCAATGTCGTTAATGTAGCTTTGGATCTTGGAATCGAAAAATTGCTGCATGTGAGCAGCATTGCGGCATTGGGCCGCAAGGAAAATCAGATCAGGCTGGATGAAAATGCACAATGGGAAAACAGTAAACTGAATTCAGATTATGCAATTAGTAAATTCAAAGCCGAATGTGAGGTTTGGAGAGGCATACAGGAAGGATTGCAGGCTGTCATCATAAATCCCACACTCATTATGGGTGCAGGATATTGGCATTCAGGAACAGGAAAAATGTTTGCA
>JBIKQC010000595.1:0-2649 GCA_044349855.1 Saprospira sp. | reverse complement strand
GGTAATAAACATGTAGGAATTATTTTCCACCATGAAAATAAAGTCCGTAATAGCCGGAGAATATACGGCACCACCGGCGCAAGGGCCCATGATGGCAGAAATCTGTGGCACTACACCCGAAGCCAAGGTATTTCTATAGAAAATATCGGCATAGCCTGCCAATGACATCACACCTTCCTGTATGCGGGCCCCACCTGAGTCATTCAGACCAATAATAGGCGCACCGTTTTTCATGGCCATGTCCATGATTTTACAGATTTTTTCGGCATGCGTTTCTGATAAAGAACCGCCAAAAACAGTAAAATCCTGTGCGAAAACATATACAAGCCGGCCATTTACATTGCCGTAACCGGTAACAACACCATCACCAAGAATGATTTGATCCTCCATGCCGAATTCGCGACAGCGATGGGTCACAAGCATGCCAATTTCTTCGAATGTGCCTTCGTCCAAGAAAAAGGTAATGCGTTCCCTGGCAGTCATTTTGCCCTGTTTGTGGTGCTTGTCAATTCGTTCCTGACCGCCGCCAAGCTTGGCTTCGTTGATTTTATTCTGAAGTTGATTGAGTTTATTATCCATAATATATATTTGAAAAGGAATAATATTTTAAAAATATTGAAATTATCCAAGATCTAAATCAAAGATAGAATAGAATTGAGAAATGGAAAAAGTTCTTCGCCCTTTTATCCGTTATCTTAAAAAACTACCATCTTAAAATTTTCACCTTTTGCAAAAGCACTTGCTGCCTGATCGGCCCTTCTGAGTGGCTCAGGAATTCTGTAACCTCCTTCCGAAAGATTCATAACCACTAGTTTAGCAGTATTGAGCGTTACTTTGTGTCCGGGACTTACAAAAACGGGCTGAACTTCATCCTGTGTTCGGAGGGCAATGCCGACCGTCTCGCCTTTATCTGTAATATTTAAAGTGCTGCCTCTTTTGAGATCAGCATCTCCGTTGAATTTTAATAATGTTTCTTTTGCCATGCCGATACTTGGAATATCTGTCATAACACCCAGCCAGCTTGCAACGCCCAACCTGCGCGGATGTGCAATGCCGTGTCCGTCCACCAAAAGCAGCTTGGCTTTAAGCCCATTGAAATTTTCCAATTTTTTTAGTGCATTCAGCAGGGGAGGCCCTTCTCGGAAACTGAAATATTGAGGGACGTATTCCATTCCGGCTTTTTCTTTGGTGACAAAAGTCCCCTTATGTTCACCTGTTGTGCTCATGACATCTATTGCCACATAGGCATCCTCTCCATTATATTGTATATCCATGGAGAAAATTAAATCTTCTCCGCTAGGTATAAAACCACCATCCTCAAAAGGAATCAATACTTTCTGAGCCAGTGTTTTCTGTTCCTCCTCCAGCAATTCCAGATGTTTCATATCTGCCGGTGCATCATTGGCAATATGTCTTTCTTCCGCCACAATAAGTCCGTCCTGCATGCGCAGAGTGCGGTCGCTCATAGCGGCCAATTCTACATTATGGGTTACAATGACAAAGGTCTGGTCAAAATCTTTGCGCAATTGAAAAAACAGTTCATGCAGTTCTTTGGAAGTGCCGCTGTCCAAATTTCCGCTGGGTTCATCGGCCAAAATGACGGAAGGCTGGTTCATCAGTGCTCTGGCTACAGCTACTCTTTGTTGTTCTCCGCCCGATAGTTGAGTGGGTTTATGGTCCATTCTATCAGTCAGGCCCAGATAGTCCAAAAGCTCTGCAGCACGGCGTTTTGCATCTTTTTCTGCTGTTTTTTTGATAAAAGCAGGAATGCAGACATTTTCCAATGCTGTAAATTCAGGCAGCAGGTGGTGAAACTGAAAAACAAAACCAATATGTTCATTTCTGAAACGGGCCAGGGCATTCGATTTCAAACTGTTCAAAACCTGACCGTTTATACTGATTTCTCCGCTGTCCGGACTGTCCAATGTGCCGATAATATGCAGCAGTGTGCTTTTTCCGGCACCTGATTTTCCGACAATGGAAACTACTTCACCTTTAGGTATGTGCAGGTTTACACCTTTGAGTACCTGTAAGTTGCCGTAGGCTTTTTTTATGTTTTTAATGTCTATCATGTATGCAACTGTCCGAATATTAAAATACCGATGATGATTTTACTTTGCGAAGATAGTCTTTTGAAAAATATTTTTGTTGAATTTTAAGGATAATATCTATAGGGATCCTTATCTCAACCAATAGGGCGACTTAAGTAAACAATATTATTAGCCTTGGAAATCTCCTACGGAACTGGAAAAGAACAGGCCAATCCTACGGAGCTTTGACCATTACGGCATTTCATGCCTAAGAACAGTTAGCCCCGATGGGGCTTTAACAATAAGTTTTTTTCAAGACCTTTAGGTCGCTGGAAATATGCACCTTGCAGAGTCAAATACTTTAGCTTTGGGCCATTAATCCTCTAACACTTGGCTAAAGGTCTTTTTTGTTTCGGTGCAAAATAATTACTCTGGAATCGATGTTATAAATTTTACAACCATTCGGGTATTCAGCGGCTACTTTTTTCCAATGTGAATGTCCGCAAAAAACGGAAACAGGTATTGACTTTTCCAAAATTTTTCTAATTTCGGAGTTCCCCCAATGATCATCATGTTCCGGACTTTCATGTAATAAAAGGAGCTCAGGTCTTTTGCTGAC
>JBIKQC010000146.1:0-9270 GCA_044349855.1 Saprospira sp. | reverse complement strand
AAGGACTACACATTTACCGCCCGGACGCAAAACCCGCAACATTTCACGCAGTCCGTTTTCGACATTTGCAAAATTTCTTACACCAAATGCAACGATAACGGCATCAAAAGTATTGTCTTCAAAAGGTAACTTTTCTGAATCGCCCTCCTCAAGGGTAATTATTTCCGAAAGTGCGCGCTTGGCTATTTTAACTCTTCCGATTTCCAACATCTTTACGGCAATATCTATGCCGATGATTTTTTCGGGCTTCAACTGAACTTCCGCCTCCAGAGCCAAATCACCTGTGCCGGTTGCTACGTCCAAGATGATTTTGGGCGCTATGTCCTTAAGTTCAGCAATAGCCTTTTTTCTCCAGCGACGGTCGATTCCTGCTGAAAGAAAATGGTTTAAAAAATCGTAATTCTTTGATATATTATTGAACATTTTCGAAACCTGCTGCTTCTTTTCGGCTTCCTGTTCATAAGGTTTGACCTCTTCAGATTTTATTTTTTCAATGCTCATTGATGCTATTTTGTTGTTAAAACGAAAAAAAACTATACTAAGGTAAAGTATTTATATAGTGTTTGCGATATTTGCAAACTAAGTCGGCTTTTACTAAGTGTCGCAAAAGTAACACGAATATTATAACAAAGGTTGAAATTGTGGCAAATGATTATTAAAACAATTAAATTTATAGGTAGTTTTCCTGAGCTAAAAGGCTGTCCGAAAGCAGAAAAGCCCGAGTATGCATTTATCGGAAGATCTAATGTGGGAAAATCTTCATTGATTAATATGATAACAGGCATTGAAGGTCTTGCGCGCACATCAAGAACTCCCGGGAAGACACAATTACTTAATTTTTTTGAGATAAATTCTCAATTTTTTATTGTTGACCTTCCCGGTTACGGTTTTGCAAGAACTCCAAAGAAAATAAGGGCAACATTCAAGACAATGACCGAAGAATATTTGGCAATGCGCGAAAGCCTCGCCTGTGCTTTTCTACTCATTGACAGTTGTGTTCCGCCACAGGAAGCCGATATTGATTTCGCAAATTGGATGGGTGAAAACCAAGTGCCATTTGTAATTGTTTTTACAAAAACAGACCGGAAAAAAGCTGCAAAAAATGAAAATTATTTAGAGAACTTCAAAAAACAGTTTTTGACCTATTGGGATGAATTTCCAACTTATTTCATAACTTCTTCTGAAGACAAAGTTGGCAGGGAAGAAATACTTAGTTTTGTTGATAAGGTTAACAAAAATTTCAACTCTAAACAGGATTAGTTTTATATTGCAGTCAACAAAAATATATCTGCCAATACATGGTCTCATTTAAAAGCATATTGAAACTTTCTCTTCCCATCATGGTTGGTTCAGCGGTTCAAAACCTGATCAACCTGACCGATACATTTTTTTTGGGAAAGGTGGAAGGCAAGGAAGTTGAGTATCTGGGAGCAATAGGTCTGGCCGGTGTTTTTTATTTGTTAATCACTACAATCGGATATAGCTTTACTAAAGCAGGTCAGATAATGGTAGCACGCAGAATGGGTGCCGACGCAAACGAAGAAATTGGAGTTATAACACATGCTATGGCAGCTTTTGCTCTAATGCTGGCAGTAGTTATGTTCATATTAATGAAATTTGGCGGAGCTCCCTTTTTCGGGATGATTGTGAAAGACCCTGAAATTTTGAAATACTCTTTGGAATATCTGGATTACCGCAGTTATGGTGTATTTTTCAGTTATATGGGAGTGGTTGCCGTTTCACTTTATACCGGATTAGCCAGAACAAATATTATTATTTACAATGCCCTTATCATGGGTATTTCCAACTTTATACTCAATTACTGTCTTATTTACGGCAATTGGGGTTTTCCTGAAATGGGGATTGGTGGGGCGGCACTTGCCTCAACACTTTCTGAAGTCATAGCATTTGCCATCTTTATGTTATATATGGTGTTTGATAAAAAGATTAGAATTTACAATCTTTTTTCCAAGCCTAAAATCGATATCACGATTATAACTGCTCAGATAAAACTGTCAATTCCAATGATTTTGCAGACCTTAGCTAGTTTGGGCAGTTGGTTTGTTTTTTTCGCACTTATTGAACAGTTGGGCAGAAATGAATTGGCAGTTTCCAACATTATTCGTACTTTTTACATGATGTTTATGATTCCTGCTTGGGGATTTTCATCAGGAATAAACACTATAGTCAGCACTCTGATCGGCAAGAAACAGCTCAGGCAGGTTTGGCCGGCTATAACCAAAACAGCAATATTGTGCTTTGCTGTAACCATGTTACTGAGTCTTTCATTGGTATTTTTCCCTGAAATTATGCTAAGATTAGTAACCGATGATCTTACGATAATTCCCGATGCGAAAAAATTGCTTTGGGTACTCATCCTTATTCTCGCATTTTATTCGGTCAGCATTATTTATTTCAATGGACTTGTAGGAACCGGCGCTACAAAGGTTGCATTATATATTCAGGTTTCCTGCGTTGTTCTCTACATGATTTATGTATATGTAGTTGTTGGAATGTTAAAATCAAGTCTAGAAATTTCCTGGATGGCCGAATTAGTGTATATGATTTCTTCCATGATGGTTTCTATCTGGTATCTTAGGTCAAACAAATGGTTGAAAGTGAAAATTTAACTGAAACAGACTGTTTCTCAAAAAATATTTTCAATGCTTTAAACTGTGAGAGAATTTTATGAAAAAATTATACATCTTCCTCTCCCTTTTTTCCATTCTCTATTTTACTAATTTCCAGTTTATTTTTGGACAAAGTTGCGAACAGCGCTATAAATCAAGGACTTTCAACTCTATTCAGATTTTTAGGGATGTTGCTTATTCCAAAAATGCTCCTAAATTAATTGCAGCTTCGTTAGGAACCGAGACCATTCTAAATCGGGATTTGGTCATGGATATTTTTATGCCGCCGCCCACAGATACCGTCACAAAAAGACCCTTGGTAATTATTGGTCACGGAGGCGGATTTATCAATGTTGCCTTTATGGGCGGCACCCTGCTTGTAGGCACAAAGGACAATGACGATGTTCAGGCACTTTGCGACACACTCGCACATTGGGGCTATGTAACTGCCTGTATAGAATACCGCACCGGATTTGATATTGTCAGTACGACCTCTATCAAAAGAGCAGTTTGGAGAGGCGCACAGGATATGAGTACAGCCCTTCGTTTCTTCAGAAAAAATGCCAATTGGTTCAATATAGACCCGGAACGCGTTTTCACAGGAGGCAGCAGTGCCGGTGCATTCTGCGCCATCCACAGTACTTTTATTGATTATCAGGAAAGAATTCCGGAATCATTCCAGATCACTCCTTTTGTGATGACCGATTTGGGTGCGCTGCACAGTCGACCTGCAGTAGAATTGACAGGTTTCAATCCTTTTTCCGGCAGCAATGTTCCTGCAAATGATGTCGATTCCATTCCATTGGGGCTTGTAGCCTATTGGGGCGCAATTTCGGATACTACGATGTTTGCAGGAATAAATAAAGCAGCAATGCGTATGTTTCATGGAACAGCCGACCCTATTGTCAGTTCACAATGTGCACAGCCCTTTGCCAATGTGGCACTGACAGCCCCTGTTACCTGCGGTTCAGAAATTATGGACATTGCGCTGACTGCTCGCAATATCCCGCATCAACTCACGCTGGCACCCGGTGAAGGCCATGAATATTGGGGGGTGCTGAATGGCACTTGGACAACTACAGGCCCAAATGCCTACTGGCTGCCGATCATTGAATCTACTGCCGATTATTTTTACAATCTGATGCGTCCTGCTGCTCCACAAGTCAATGGGCCTGCTGCCTGTGCACCAAATACAATCTACAGTTTCTCGGTTATCAATCCAGTTTCAAGTTCAGATTATTGTTGGGAAATAGATGGCGGAACAATTGTTTCTCCCCTGCCTTATGGAAATTCCATCGATGTAATGTTTTATACTACTACCACTTCAGGTGCTGTAAAATGCAGTGAATTGGATGAGGCAGATGTAGCAAGTTTACAAAGGGTTAAATTGCTCAATGTAAGTACTTTGGTAGGAACTGATATTATTGACAATGATACTGATTTCAGTATTAACCCAAATCCGGGAAATGATTATATTGATATAACATTCCAAAAATTAAAAAACAAAAAGACGGAATTGGAGGTTTTTGATTTTCTCGGACGCTCCTGCGGGAAACATACAGTTAATGATCTGTTTATTAGAATAGATATTTCAACATATCCTTCAGGTCAATATTTGCTTAGAGCCTATATTGACAACAAATTCATTACAAAGATATTTGAAGTCAGATAATCATTAAAACCGGCAATTTTATGGGGCTTATCGCTATTGAGGGCATGGAATTTTACGCTTACCATGGTTACTATCCAGAAGAACAGCTTATCGGGACAGGATATCTTGTGGATGTGTACGTAACAGTCAATACAGTTGCAGTTGTAAAATCTGATGAACTTTCGGACACTGTGAATTATGAAACTATTTACAGAATTTCTAAAATGGAAATGTCTAAAAATTCAAAGCTGATAGAAACGGTAGCTCAAAGAATTATAGATAGGATAAAGTCTATTTTTGATAACATTGAAAGTCTGACAGTACGGATTTCAAAATTGAATCCACCGCTTGGCAGTTCTGTTCAAAGGACTTTTATTGAGCTGTCTGAAAATTATCTGAGTAAATGCGGCAAATGCCAAAAACCAATTTTGGTACAGCAACCGGGCGACTGTTGGACAAAATACGGAAAAATATATCCTGAAACTCAGGAAACACTGAGCAGGAACTACGGGAAAAATCTATGTAAAAATTGTATTGAACCTTATTTATTAAAAACGGCAGCAGCGGAATAAGCAAATTAAAAAAGGTAGGTAATCTATTTGATTGCCTACCTTTTTTGATTTGTTATTTTGCCAAAACCAATTGTACAGTTGTTATACCATTGCCCAATATTCGAAGCACATACTGCCCATCAGATAACTGTGCAGGTAATTCAATAGATTGAGCCTCTCCTTTTGTCACCATAAGATTTGGCTGAGTGAATATCAATTTACCGCCAAGATCGTACAGCTGCAATGTCACTTTCCCTTCTGCCTCCTCCTCCAATGCCTGAATTGAAATCATCCCTTTGGTAGGGTTTGGATAAACTTTATACAAATCTTTCTTAGATTCATTGATTTCAGGAAGTTTTTCATCTTTTACTTTCACTATTTCATTATCTGATCTTTTAATGACAATATTGAAAGCATTAAAATGATTTGTCCAGTTTTCGCGTTTATGTCCCTCAATCAGGTGAACTTTTTTAACCGATTTTGGTAAAGCCGCAAAATGTACTTCACAGGTAGATTCCTGTTTGCTATTTTCTTCATAATTAAAAAAATGCACATCATTTTTCATGATATCAGCATACAATACTTTATTGAGACGGACATTTCGAACTTCGAGCAATGGAAATTCATCTTTTGTTTTCACATCGCGCAAAAACCAAGGTTTATAACCATTTTTATGAAAATACACGATACTCAGCAGATCGGGAGTTGAAAAACGAAAATGAACTACAGTTCTTGTGTCAAAATATTCGATCTTATCGACTATATAACCTTTGTTCCATTCCTGATAAAGGGGTTTTTCATCCGTGTAAAGTAATTTTCCAAAGGCAGGCAATTTATCCATTGCTTCGTCGGGCAAAGGACTTAGCGGCTGATATATTTTTTTGTACTGAACAGGTGAAGGTTTATAAACAAACATATCCTCCAGGTCAACAGCATCCAGTACAGGTTCAATCTGTGCCTTTAAAGGCAACAAAGCTGAAAAAGCAAGACAAAAAATTAATAAATAACTAATATTCATAGTTTTGTGTAAATTTTTAATTTTTAATATCTTTTATATCAATTTCAAAATCTATCTTGAACGAACTTTCTTTATAGAAACTTACTTTAGTTTTAGAAATTTCAATTCTTTCGAATTCCATCGGATATAATTCTTTGAAACTGTTCAAATCAAAAAGCCCGTATTTCCATTGCTTGGGTGCCATGATAATTAACAACTCAGCTGCACCTTCCTGATCAAACCGCATAGAAGGTGTTTCCGGTTGAAAAACAATCTTACCAAGCCCATCTATAAGTGCCCACTTTTTCTTATTGGTATCGGCAATCATCACTAAAGAATAGGGCAAAACCGTGTGAAATAGTCCCGGTTTATCCAAATATTGAGCTTTTATTACCCATTTTCCATCTGTATCAACATAACCCCAAAACCAATCATCGTAAGCAGCCGCCAATTGGACTGCATTTTTTGAACGCAGTGCATTAAAGTTTTCCATTTTCTTACAGGTTCCTTCCACTGCTGACCATGTTCCGTCTTTTACATGATGGACACCCCATGTTCCGTCTTTTTTGCAGGGTATATTTATGCCACTGCTGCGATGTCCATTGCCGGGCATAATTTTTTTATAGGCCGGTGCTATTACAACTTTATAGCTTGTATTTTCTTTATCCCACTCCAGTAAGCCCTGCAATTTATTTTGAACTCCAATTACCTGATAAAGATTATATTTTCCGTAAAAACCATTTTCATAAACCATGTCTTCTACCACAATAATGGAATCGTATTCACATGGAATCACCTGTTTATTGTACATTGTTGACCAGGCACCCCATTTACCTGAATTTTTAATCGGAAGCAAAAGGTTACGGTCTGTCTCAAGATCAAATCTTGAAACGCCTTTGTATAAGTTTTTTGGATCAATTAAATCCCATTTTGGTTCAACAACCCAACTGCTGAGTAAATGATTAAGTCTCATCCCCCATTTACCATTAACTTTGTAACCAATAAAATCGATGACTTCCCCTCCAACAGTCATCAGTTCCTCATACTCAAAAGGCACCAGTACATCCTCATCCAAATTGATAATACCCCATTTTCCGGCATCATTTTTAACCATTAAATAATATTCTGACAACATCTCGTCAATTTCCAACATGGAATATGTAAAACCGATCATAGCTGAATATTTCGCCTTGAGAGCAGGTTTATTTTTGGTGTCTACCCAGTTCCAATAACCATTATCTTTTACAAGAAACCCGGTCCAACCCTCAAATCCCAGGCTAACCGGATTCGGTATAATTATGGTATCGTACTGATTGGGTATGATTTGTTTACCGGCATCGGTTACACCATAAGCGCCTGACTTACCGCTAACTTTAAAATCAGGCATACCCAAATCAAAATCATCAATTTGTGCATAGCTTAATTGAAAATTGGCTAATAACAAGAAAATTGCTAATACTTTGTACATCTTTTATTGGGTAAATAAGCTTTAATAATTTTATAAAATGCAAACTGAAGTTGAGAAATGTGAAGGTATGTTTTTTTCTAAATATCTTAACAATACAATCTATGAAAAATGATTTATATTTAATTTATAAAATTTGTTTGTATCTTTCCTCGGTCAATTTTAAAAAATTGGAACACTAATTGACTTGTAAAGATTTTAATAAACATTTGCAATTTTAATCACTAAAATAATATTACTACCATGTTAAAAAGAATAGCAATTGTATCATTCAGCGCACTGACTATTATGTTCAGTTTCAGCAGCTGCGAAACACTTTCAGGTGTTGTTGATTCTGCATTGGGCAGCGGCGGAAGCAGCCTAACCAATGATCAGGTTGTAGGTGGTCTCAAAGATGCCTTAAAACAGGGCGTTACTAAAGGCGTAACTACACTTTCGGCCAAAGACGGTTTTTTCAAAAATCCTTCTGTTAAAATCCTTTTTCCTGCAGAAGCTCAGGAAGTGGAAAAAAAGCTTCGTGCTTTAGGCTTGGGCAATACGGTTGATAATGCAATCGAAAAAATCAATCGTGCAGCAGAAGATGCGGCTATCGGCGCCAAAGATATCTTTGTAAATGCAATTATCAGCATGACAGTGAGTGATGCAATGAACATCCTGATGGGCGAAAAAAATGCCTGTACCAATTATCTGAAAAAGACTACCTCTGATGCTTTATATCAGAAATTCAGTCCGGTAATCAAAGCCTCTTTGAATAAAGTTGGTGCATTGACTGCCTGGAATGAAGTGATTACCCGCTACAACAAAATTCCTTTGGTACAGCAGGTCAATCCTAACCTCGATGATCATATCACGAAAAAGGCTATGGACGGTCTTTTTATGATGGTGGAAAAAGAAGAGGCTGATATCCGTGTCAATCCATTGCAGCGTGGCACTGAATTGATGAAAAAGGTCTTTGCCAAACAGGATAAGAAATAATAATATAGACTTTTGTCTAAGCAAAAAGGGTCATCTCAGAGTTTTGAGGCGGCCCTTTTTGCATTGTATATTGTAATTTCAGATTCCGGTCCAAAACATTGGTAAAACAAGGCTGCATAAATACAAAAAGGCTGCTCCGCAATGGATCAGCCTTTTAAGTTTGCTACTAATTTCTGATTAAGGAATTGTAATGCCGTGTTTAGCAGCCAATTCAGTACGGTGTTGGTCAGCATAGTTTCCAACGCGAAGTAACATAGCCAAAGATTCGCCTTTGTCCATACCTTCAGCTTCACGAATAACTTTGATATAAATCCAGTCTTTGTAAACTGTGAAAGCTACACCATAAAGTGTATCGTTAATCTCGAGCAATTCAGCAAAAATTTTATTTTTAATTGTCTCATCCGTTGGGATTTGGAAAATTGGAGACATTACCTGAAAGTAAGGTCTGTCTTCTTTTTCAATGTGCCAAAGGTCAACCCAAACAGTAGTTTCTCCTTTTTTCAGATTCCATTGGCCGGGGTTTTCTCCGCGGCAGTCTACTGGGTTAACGCCCAAGTCTGCGATACCGCTTTCTACGACATCAAAATAAGGTTGCAAATCCATAGCAGTAAAATTGTGAATGTTAGATAAAATATTAAAATTCAGTTGAATGCGATTTATCGATTTGGGTTTATCATCTCATTATCACATGATGTTGCCAATATACGGATTCAAAATTATTTTGAAAGTAAATTATCTGCCTTTCTGTTAATTTTTTGTCAGTTTGTTGTACTTCCAGGACAAATTCGTAACCATCGTTTACCTTTTGCCAAACCAAAGTTTCATTACTGAGGGGGTCTGAGGCAATTTTTTCTGCATGCAGCAAAAAATCAATCAGCCAGCTACAGTTGCAGAGTTCTGAGTTTTTGTTTTCTGCTCTAAAGATTAGTTCATTTTTCATTTTCGCCTCAAAAAGCTCGCAGCAAAGTTCTGCATCTTCATCACCACAGGAGAGCTTAACT
>JBIKQC010000145.1:0-9297 GCA_044349855.1 Saprospira sp. | reverse complement strand
AGTGTAACAGCAGGCAACTGATTGATTTTTTCCTGAAAGGTTCTGCCCGGCAGTTTGGCCATCATATCCAGCTGTTCTTTTTCATTGATACCAAAATACGCATAGACCTTAGAAATATCTGTGATACGGGTCAGCGGTTCGGGTGTATTGCTGTTCACATAGCTGCCCAATTTATAAGGCAATTCTCCGACTACTCCGTTTACCGGACTACTGATTGTGGTGTAGCCCTGATTGATTTTTGCATTGTTCAGCAGTGCTTTGGCCTGAAGCAGTGCCGCTTCCTTGGCTCTCAGGTTCAGTTCGGCACTTTTCAATTCATAAGCACTGATGATTTTATCATCTACCAGCGGTTTTGTTTTTTCAATCTGCAATTGAGCAGTTGCGATAGCCGCTTCTGCACTTGCAACCAGTGCAGTATGGTTTTGAATATCCTGTTCATATTGCGGGTTGCTGATTTTAAACAAAAGCTGCCCTTTTCTAATTTCCTGACCTTCATCCACATAGATTTCTTCAATAAAGCCATCCACTTTTGTGCGGATGTCAATGTCATAAATACCTTCTATTGTAGCCGGATATTCTGAAAAAAGCGTTGCAGAACGTTTTTCAACAGACATTACTTTATAAGGCATAATCGGTTTGGGCTTGGGCGCTTCGGCTTTCTTGCCGCAGGAACCCAATATCGCGATGAGACCGACGGAAAGCAACAGTGCCGGAATGAATTTTTTGTATGATAACATATAGGTATATGACTGTTAATTGAATAGAATAGTTTTAATGACTTGTTTTCTCGCTTTAAGCAGTGCTGTAAATTCGCTTTTATCAATATCAAATATTTCGATAAACAGGGGCTTCATGATAATTGGAAACGAAACAAGAGAAAAGATGTTCAGTATGAAATTGATTGGATGGTATTTTTTAATCAGACCATTTTCCATTTCCTGTTCTACCTCTTTTATGAAATAATTCAATTCTGCAGAGCCCTGCGGCTGTAAAATTGAATCAGCACCCCAGTTTACATTGTTTGTTTCCTGAATGTTAAATATTTCAAGATAGGGATAGCTCTCCCGAAAGGAGATCAGGAAGTCAATCAGTTCCTCCACTTTGTTGCTGAAGGGCTGTTTTGAGCTATAAATTTTCCTCAGACTGCTTTTTAGATTTGTAATCAGTTCGTCATAAGTGATTTTGAAAAGATTATTTTTTGAACGGAAATAATAATTGACAAGAGTCCGCTTCACACCGGCGTAATCGGCAATTTCCTGACTGCTGGCATTGATATGGCCAAGCACAAAGAATAGCTCGGTGGCCTTTTCTTTAATCAGTTTTTCTGTGCATTTATCTATGTTCGACATGTTTTTCTACTTTCTACTTGAAATTTAACAAAGTGTTTGACAAATTGTTTGACAATGTTGTCAAAAAGATATCTGCAGTTTAATTTAAAACCTTTGACTACATTGACAGATAAACATTGCATGCGCCTACGAGTATACGACACTTGACAATGCAAGAAAATGCTTTTATATTTGCAGAAAAACTAAGAAAATGGAAGACAAAACTTACACGGAATTTTTATTCGAACTGAAAACTCGTATTAAAAATGCACAGTACCAAGCTTTAAAAGCTGTCAATAAAGAATATATACAACTCTGTTGGGATATAGGTAAATCACTTCAGGAAAAGCTGGAGATTTCCGGTTGGGGTAAATCTGTAGTGGAACAGGTCGCAAAAGACTTACAGTTTGAATTTCCGGGAACAAGGGGTTTTTCAGCAAGAAACCTTTGGAGGATGAAGCAATTTTTTGATATTTATTCTTCATTTGAAATTCTGCCACCAATGGTGGCAGAAATAGGATGGGCTCATAATGTAGCTATCATTGAAAAGTGTAAAGATGAAAAACAAAGAGAGTTTTATATCTTGATGACCAAAAAATTTGGATGGACAAAAAACGTATTGATCCATCAAATTGAAAATAATACATACGAAAAATATCTTTTGGGGCAAACCAACTTTGGCCAAGTTCTTCCAAGTGAATATAAGCATCAGGCAATTTTAGCAGTAAAAGACGAGTATCAATTCGATTTTTTAGAATTATCTTCTGAACATTCTGAGTATGAATTGGAACATAGTATTTTAAAAAATATTCGTGCTTTTTTGTTGGAAATGGGCGGTTATTTTAGTTTTATTGGCAATCAATTTCGTGTAGAAGTAGAAGGTAATGAATATTTTATAGATTTATTGCTGTTTCATCGAAAACTTCGTTCCCTTGTTGCTATAGAACTAAAAATTGGAGAATTTATCCCTGAAATGGTTGGAAAAATGCAATTCTATTTAACCATTTTAAATGAGAAGGTAAAAGAGCCTGATGAAAATCCTGCGATTGGTATAATTATTTGCAAATCAAAAAAAAGAATGATTGTTGAATATGCTTTACGCGATACTAACAAACCCATAGGTGTTGCTTCTTATAGCATTGCCTCAGAGTTGCCGGAGACTTTAAAAGATTTTTTGCCTTCAGCAGATCAAATCGAGAAACATTTTTTACTCATTAAAGGGTTATTATAGAACTTATTGAATCAAAGAATTTTCCACAGTTATATTTTGACTTCAAATCCAAAATCCCATCATTTTTTTAAAAAAATCTCTTTTTCTACAATCAATTCCGTACTTTTGTCAAGCGAAAAAAATCACATTCCATCATAACACTGCTCTGCAGTACAAATATCTGATTAACAATGGTTGACGTATTATTGGGTTTGCAATGGGGCGACGAAGGAAAAGGAAAAGTTGTAGATTATCTGGCCGAAAAGTACGATGTGGTAGCCCGTTTTCAGGGAGGCCCAAATGCAGGTCATACACTAATCCTAAACGGTAAAAAACATGTACTTCATACCATTCCATCCGGAGTGTTCCGTCCCGGAGTTATCAATATCATCGGCAACGGTGTTGTCATTGATCCAATTACCCTGCGCCGCGAAATGGAAAATCTTTTCGCAGCTGAAGTTGATTTTAAGGACAATCTCTATATATCCAAAAAAGCACACCTTATCCTTCCATCTCATCGTTTCCTTGATGCGGTCATGGAGGCCGACAAAGGCTTGAGCAAAATTGGTTCTACCCTTCGTGGTATCGGACCGACTTATACGGATAAAGTGGCCCGCCGAGGTCTTCGTATCGGCGATATTTTTGCTGCCGATTTCGAAACACGTTACAATGAGCTGAAAGCGATTCACCTTGAAATGGCTTCCATCTACCCTGCGGTCGAATTTGACTTTGCTGCAGAGGATGCAAAATTCATGGAAAGCGTTCAATATATAAAACATTATAACTTTGTTGAAGGCGAATATTTTATCAATCAGCTGATTGAACAGGGTAAAACTGTTTTGGCGGAAGGTGCTCAGGGTTCTATGCTCGACATCGACTTCGGTACCTATCCTTATGTGACTTCTTCCAATACCATCTCGGCGGGTGTCTGCAATGGTTTGGGCGTTGCGCCAAGCAAAATCGGCGAAGTAATCGGTATCACCAAAGCTTATTGCACACGTGTTGGCGGCGGTCCTTTCCCAACTGAATTGTTGGAAGCAACCGGTGAGCGTATCCGTAAAGCCGGCGGAGAATTCGGTGCAACTACAGGCCGTCCGCGTCGTTGCGGTTGGATTGACCTGCCACAGCTGAAATATACAATCATGCTCAGCGGTGTTACACAGTTGGTATTGACAAAAGCCGATGTTCTTAACGATTTTGAGGAGCTTTATGCTGCTACTTCTTATGCTTATCCGGATGGCACAATTTCGGAAGAAGTGCCTTATGACATGGTAAATACGGCTATTCAGCCTGTTTACAAACATTATAAAGGTTGGAATGCTTCTTTGGAAGGTATTCGAGAATTTGAAGATTTTCCTAAAGAACTTCAGGGTTATATACTCGATCTGCAGGCCTATTTGGGAGTGCCATTTACAATGATTTCCATCGGACCGGAAAGAGAAAGTCTGATTATCAGAGAGAAGGAAATGGTGTAGTACTTAGTTGAAAATTAAAAAAGTATAATGAAATAAGAAAAGACAGGCTCAGGCCTGTCTTTTTGCATTAAAAAAATATTTAGTTTTGAAAAATAAAAAGTATATTTATTTGTCTTTTTACGGATAAATCTCATTTCTCACATCTGCCATCTCCTGTCTCTTATGAAAATAATAGCCATCTCCGATACCCACGGTCAACATAAAGACCTTCAATTGCCGGAAGGCGATATTCTCCTTCATGCCGGCGATGTCAGTAAAAGAGGTTCAAGGACAGAAATAATGGACTTCCTGTACTGGTTTTCCGATCAACCGCATAAACATAAAGTGTTCATTGCAGGCAATCACGATTTTTACTTTGAGAAAACAGGAAAGGAGCTTATCAATTCAGATATTCCAAAAAATGTGGTTTATCTAAATGATTCAGGCATGGAAGTAGAAGGTGTTAAAATATGGGGATCTCCCATTCAGCCTTGGTTCTACGATTGGGCATTTAACCGGCAGCGTGGAGCTGACATTAAAAAGCATTGGGACCTGATACCATCGGATACGGATATTCTCATCACGCATGGCCCGGCTTACGGCATTTTGGACCTGACAATGGACGGCAAAGCAGTAGGATGCGAGGATTTACTGGAAAAAATTAAGGATATAAAGCCAAAATACCATATTTGCGGACATATACATGAGGCCTATGGTCAGGAAAGGGTAGGAGATACGCATTATATCAATGCTTCGGTACTGAATTTGAATTATAAGCTGGTTAATAAACCTATTTTGATTGAGTTGTGAATTGTTTTTTGAGGAAAAAAATGATTTTGGTTTTACTCATAATACAATGGTGATCTTCCAAAATTAGTCTTTTATAAATTATACCAATTTAAAAACACATCAGTGTCCATATAAGAATCTCATTCAATTCATGGCTTTTAACAATTACCCAAAAAAACCGGAAATATAATAAGAAATAACTAACTATACAAGCAATGTTTACAACTTTGCAATTGTTTATGACAAAGAGTTAAAACCCCTTGTTTATTTAGTTTCAATTGGTTAAATTTAGCCCGAAATTGAAAATAACGATAAGTAATCGAGCATAAATAATGATATGTTATCAATGAATGGATTTTTTATACTGACAAGGCAGAAAACACAGCTGAAGTGGTCTCGTCTCAAATGACGAGAGCGAGGCTTTCTAACGAAGTCAGAATGAAAAAGACTTCATTCGCTTCGCGGAGCCTTCGGGTTCAAAGCTATTATTATTTGTGCTTGATTACTTAATATAAAATATCGGAAGACGGGTCTTTATTAACTAATATGCACGGTTCGTAAACTTAAAGTACCCGTTCGTAAATTTGCTGTTATAAATTTGTCTTAAAAAGTTAGATTTGAGCAACTATTCCCTAAATCAATTAAAAACACCAAAACTATGGCAGAAGAATTAAGTATTGACAAACTAAAGGAAATGAAAAAAGCCGAATTTGTAAAGGCTTTTAAAAACAAGGCCTCCTGGAAAAAAGCCAAGGCTGTAATCGTTTTGGTCGATTATAAACTTGAGGGCAAAAAAACAACAGTCGCTATTCCATTTAAAAAATTGGCAGAGATGAAAGCTGAAATGAAGCGATTGAAGAAAGAAAAAACACACCCTCTGAAAAAATCGGGCGGTGGATTGATTTCTTTTGAAAATGATGGAGAGGAGGGGATGAAAGCCTTAATAGAATTGACTTTGGGCGGTTTGAAACCTGAATTGCTGCAAGCAAAAGGAGAAGACCTCTTTGGACGTATCAATACCATTTTGGAAGTTCTTGTTGCTTTAGATGCTGAGCTTGAAGATTCAGGAGATGCCGATAGTGATGAGGAAGAAGCCGAAGAAGAATTGGATTTGGATTTGGAAGACGGTAATGGAATTTTGGAAGAACTTCAAGAGGCTATTTCTGATATAAGAAGTACTTTTAAAACTAAAGTTACGGCAATCGTAGACGCTATCAATAACAAAGAGGCTAAAGAAGAGTTTTTGGATGTAGTAGATGAACTTAAAGATAAGATTGTCGAAATGAAAGATAGTTTTAGTGCTGCAGGTGAAAAAATAAAAACTCAGTTAGCGCCAAAAGTAAAGAAGGTACTAGAATATGCAGCCCAACTGGCTAATATCAAAAATGCCTTGGCGGCTATCTTCAAAAAGGGAGAAACACCCGGCGAATTAGCGCCTGAAGTTAAAAAATTCATTGAGGATCTGGTGGCTAAAATTAAAGAAGCTAAAGCAATTAAAACTGACCCTAAAAAATTTGATGACATAGTCAAAGTAATTCAAACCGTCTTTAATAGTTTGACTACAGCTTTAGAATTACTCAATAAGGATTTGGCTGAAAAGGTAAAAGCCAGCAAAGCCTATCAATTTATCGAAGATTTTATAGAAAGTTTGGATGATGAAACAGACGAAGAAGATAATGATGACGATGAAATCATTGAAAATCAACCTAATAAAGTTTCCGAAGAAGAGAAAAAAGAATATGAAGGTACTGTAAAAGAATTGGAGACCTTATTTTCAGCTATTGGAATTCAATTGTAAAAATCCTTAAAACCTAATATAATAATGACTTTAGAAGAAATCAACATCCTTTTAGATGATCTACGCGATACTGTAGATAAAGCAGACCGCCTTGCCGATAAATTGGCCGCTAACCCACTCTATACCAAAGAAATGGCTCAAAAGGTGGATAAAGCCCGCTTGGAGCTCGAAAATAAAATTGCGGGCCTAAAAGCCGAACGTAAAGAATTGCAAAATAAAAAAATAGAACCAACTCCTATTACAGAGCCAAATACAAATCCTGAACCAACTCCCGAACCAACTCCCGAACCACCTAGAGATACTATCTTGGGATCTGTTGGCGTAAAAGGTAAAAATGACCCTAAAGATGTTGAGTTGGTGCAAAAACTGCTTAATGAAAGAAAGGGTTGTAAACTGGATATTGACGGCAAATGTGGTGGCAAAACCAATAATCAAATTATCGACCTGCAACGTCGCCTTACTCAAAAATGGTATGTAGACGGTCGTGTCGACCCAAATGGAGCCACTTGGAAATGGTTGAAAGGTACGGGTGCACTGCCAGGCTTGCCGCCAATGCCACCGCCTCCTCCAGTAGTTATTCCTCCTGTTGTTCCACCGGTACCCAATCCTATAGTAAATCCTACAATTCAGGAAAAAATTGTTGATGTGTTGGGCGAGTTTTCGACTAGGGTTTTGCCTTACGAAAAAGAATTTTTCAAATTTAGTTGGGATACACCCAAACTTCAAATTGGTTGGGGGTTCTTTATCAGAGGAAATGTCGGTGCCCTTTCTAATGCAAGTCTTACAGGTTCTCGTGCTCAAAATCGGGTACTAGTTACAGGAAATGCCCATATTAGTGCAAGTGCATCGGTTACGATTGGTTGGGGTCAAATTTATGAAGGTTGGGTAGGAAGAGCCGGAGTTGAGGCATCAGGTACACTTAAGGGCGGCATTGAGGCCAATTTTAATATAAATGCGACCTTAATGGCGGCTGGTCAATCAGTTTCAGGCACAATAAACTCCAGCGCTAATATCAAAGCAACATTGGTTGTATCTGCGCAAGTAAAAGTTGTTGCTGAAGTAGGATATTTTGGAGGAGAATTAGGCTGGGAATCCAAAGAGTATAGATTGGGAGAAGTCATTTTCTTGATGGTAACAACCCCTGCTTACACAGCAACCTATAACTTCAGTGCCAAAAAATTTAGCTTTAGCAACTCAGGTGCGTGGCGAGTAGAAGTACACCCACTTTTTTCTTTTATGCTCAAATCAAAATTTTAGTCCTTTAAAAGCTTTAGAGTTATTATGAACAGTGATAAAACTTATTCATGATAACTCTTTTTAACTTTAAAACTCATATTCATGGAACTCACAGAATTGAAAAATAAATTGGCTTCTGCGCTTGTTGGTTCGGATTTACAAAACTTAAATACGCTTTCGGAAGAAGCGATGCAGTTGTACCCCGATGAAGGTTTCGGATATTATTATTTGGGTGAAAAGTTACTTTTAGAAGCCTCTAATGATATGCCAAGCATAGAATGGGCTTTTGCAAAAGCATCTTATTTAGACCAAAGTAACATTACTTATCTCAAAAGATTTGCAAAAAGTTTAGATGAGCAATTCAAGTACGAAGAATCTGCTAATGTTTATGCTACCATTTACTATATTGACAGTCAAGATGATGATGCACTTTTTGGCTTAGGACGTCATGAACTTTCGGACATTCGTAAAAATCCATCTGCTGCATTGCAATACTTTGCACGCATTGCAACGCCAAATGCTGATGTTTATGAAGGAATGGCCCTTGCTTACATGGGCTTGGAAGATTTTGATTTAGCTCTAGGTATGATTGATTATGCTCTTTCTCTTGGATTTGATGTTGAAGCAGCTATTGCTAAAATACAGATTTTGGATAAGATGCAAAGTTATGTACTTATCCCCGGCGTTTTTGAGCAAATATTAGAACTTGAACCCAATAACTTTGGCTTTCAGTTTGAATATGCAGTCGCACTAAAAAGAGCCTATGAATACGAAGACGCGAACCAGGCTTTCCTTAAAGCATATACACTAATGCCCGAAAATACGCCCTTTGATATTGCACTTTACAGACCTTATATAGAAAATTGTCTTTCTCTCGGAGCTTATAATGAAGCATTGGATGCCGCTAACAAATGCATCGAAAATGCCCCTCAAAAGGATGCTTATTTACATGAATTAAAAGCAAAAGCATTAACAGGTACAGGTGATAATGCTGCCGCACTTAAAGAATGGGATACTATCATAGATATGAATAGCTATAATCCATTGCTGCAACAAATTGCAATTGTTGGAAAAATAGAGCTAATGGCCAATATTGGTGATATTGATGCCGCTGAAAAAGAGTATAACGCTCTTGAAAAAGAGTTAGAAAAAGAGCAAGATCCGCCAATGGGATTGATTCGAGACATTATATTTGGCAGAGCGGTTATAGCGCTAGCCAAAAGAGACTACGAATCCGCTTATAATTTGATTGTTAAGGCTATTAAACTTGGCTTGGAAAAGGGAAAAGACTTCATCCTTAAAAATCTCCTAGACTACCTAGCTCAAAGCCGTCAAACAATACTTGCCGCGCATAGTGGCATTGCCAAAAACAAAGATAATGCGTTTTTGACTAAGGTTATTGGCAAGGCTTGGGCTTTCAACCAATTCAAATTACCTGTTCCTGAACAGTTTGCATCGGATGCTGAGAAGAAAAAACAGTTT